>NZ_QSPG01000010.1:0-79190 GCF_003436395.1 Collinsella sp. TM06-3
TAGTTCTTATTTAAGCCGTCCAAGTTTTGGGGTGCAGTTCATTGCCGGGGCGTTTCTTATTGACGTGATTTAGCGCTGGCCGTTTCGGTCCGAATGCGCCGCTCGGTTTCTTCGAGGTCCCTGACGATCCTCCCCAGCGCCATGCAGTAATGCGCGAAGACCGGGTCCTCCTTACCGAATCGGTCCTCGCAGCAGAAAAGCATCGACTCATGAAGGCAAGTGAGCTCGTAAATGATGTCTTCGAGTTCCATGCGACTCCTTTCAAAAAGTAAATAGGGCCTTAAATGGTATCGATGTTGGACGCGGGCTGCCGGCGTCCGTCGTGAATCGGCCACGGCTCCGCGGCCGGGTGGCACCTCCGCTACGCCGCGTCAAGGGGGCCCATGAGACCCCGCACAAACCTCCGCTCCGCTCCGGTTGGTGGAGGTCGTCATGGACCTCCCTTGACCCGTCTTCACTCCGGTGCGGCTTTGCAGGGAGCAAAGCCGACGACGACGCGCGGCGTCGCCATTCGGCTTTGCCCGCAGGGGCGAGATGTTGAGGGCCACGTGCCCGGAACGGAGGAAGACATGCAGCAGCTGATGACCGTGGAAATCGCCAAGACGGTGCCGGGGCTCTATGGGCAGGACGGGGCGGAGGACCCCACGGTCTACGCCCACTACTTCTCGTGCGTGAACGGATGGGACTGGTGGCTGCTCGAGTTCGACGGCACGGACGAGGCGTTCGGCCTCGTCGAGGGCTACGACGACGAGCTCGGCTACTTCAGCATCAAGGAGATGGCCGAGCTGAACCGCCAGATGGGGTTCGCTGCCGTCGAGCGCGACGAGCACTTCTCCCCGAAGCCGCTCAGCGCCGTCAGGAGGAGGTAGCCGCATGGTCACGGTCGAGTTCGACTCCATGGGCGAGGCGGTCCGCCTCGCCCTCGTGGCCGGGGAGTACGTGGGCGGCGGCCTGGCCGTCCTGCTCCTCGACGCCACGGACCCGCGCTCCGAGGGCTACATGGCCGGGTGGGGCGTGCTCACGGCGAACGTGCCGTCGGCGGCCGAGTGGTGCCGCGGGCACGGCAACATCGCCATCGACGCCGCGGTCCCCGCGGCGCTCATCGAGGCGCTCGAGGCCGCCGGCTTGCTTCGCATGGCCGTCCGCTCGGCGGCGTCCGGGATGGCCCGCTACCCGCTGGCCACGGTCGCCGGGCACGCCCTCGACGGCATGGGCGGCCTGAGCGAGACCCTCGAGGAGGCTCTCGGCTCGACGGTCGTCGTCGAGTACGAGTCGGGCGGCGACGGCGGCGCGTTCGAGGTGGGGACCGCACCGGCGGGTTCGGCCGCGCTCGAGCGACTCATCGCCACCGCGAGGTCCGAGGCCGACGCGTTGGCGGGCGCCGGCGGATGGGCTGCCGTCCGGGTTGGGTTCGGGGATGCCGAGACCATCGACTGCGAGACGGGCCGGACGGTTTACGTCGCGGGGTGAAATGGGAGGAGGGCGCGGGCGCGGTCCGGACGGGCCGCGCTTTTCCTTTCCCGGGGATGCGGAGCTCCCACCGTCCAAGTGCCTTGGACGGTGGGAGCTGGATACGACGATATACTGCGCGTGCAACGGGGACACGCGCCTCCTTTTCGGTTGACTCCACCAGTTCGTACAGAGACTTCTCGATTTCCCGCTTTGATTTGGAGGTCTGTAATTCCATATTTCTGGAATACGGCACGAGGCTGAGCTTCGAAATCGCGTCTTGCGTCGGTAGATTGTTCCGCGTCCGCGACCAGTTTTTCAAGGGTGCTAAGCTGGGACTGTATTGAGAGTTCGTTTAGGTGGTTCACATTGTCCATAGCGGTGACCACCAATGTTGAATAGCTGTCTTGAAAGACTGTGTCACGCTAGTGTCGGTATCGATTTGATACTACGAACAAATTAGAACTAAATAGATATAGTTTCCATACTAATCAAAACAAATTTGCATTCAAGTTTTTATTTAAACTTGATTTAAGGCGGAGTGGAATGTGAGCGCGCAAGGAGATGCGGAATCGATGAGAGCCTCAAAGAAAACTACTGCAGTGTTATCATCCTTCATCCTCTCTATTCTTCCATTTCTGATTCTATGGGCGGCTTGGTCAGCCCTCCCTGATACAATTCCCGCTCATTGGAGTGGGGGCGTGGTTGATCGATGGGGTAATAAGCTTGAATTGCTGGTTGTTCCGCTGTTTTCTCTGATTGGTTCTATTGCAATTTCTGTGTACCTTATTGTTTCCACGCGACGAAGAGAGTTCGCGGATTTCTCTGCTCGAATGCGACGGGACTTTGTTGCGTGCTATATTTCTAGTCTTCTTTTATCGACAACCTGCTCAGTGATAATTGCCGTTTGGGTTCAGTTGATTCTTACGCAAAGCACTGCGGTTGATGGGGGACTTGGACTATCGATCCTGTATTCCCTTCCCGGGCTATATGTGACCTTGTGCGCTTTGCCGCCTTTTTATGCGAGCGGCGAGAGCAAAAAGGCAGAGCGCCTGATAACAGTTCTTATTGGCGGCGCGGAGATTGTTCTTTGTGGAATAGTGCTTGAAGGTTCGGCTTCCTCTTATGCGATGATTGGACTGATGATTCTGTTCTGTGCGTTTGAGATTGTGTCACAGGTAAGGGATAGCCGGTCCTTATGAGTTGAATTACGCGCGTGCGGATATAAAGGTTGGCATGTTAAGCTGGACGTTTTCTCGTTCTGGGACATTTGCAGTAGGATGAGTGGGACTAGGCGCGCTGCGGTGTGATGGTGACGGTTGAGACTTGTATCGCTGCAAATCCGCTGATGCACATTTTGCTATTGGGCTTGAAGGTGGGACCGACAGGCCTTTGTTTGGGATGTTCTGGTCGTCCAACGCGTGTTGCACGGCTTTATATTGTTACGCTCGTTCGGCGCTCCGTTGGAGCATTTCCGGGTTTGTCGGCATCATGACTTGGCCAAGTGACACGCTTGCCGGGACGGTTGTAACGCTGCGCCGGTTCCGTGTGCTCCTTCGTTGTTGGCCTGTCCAGCCGGGGGCGGATTCGGCCTCATGTTGTGGCGCACGGCCTTCAGGGGTTTCCCCTGGCGAGTTATGTTCGTCCGTATGGGTAAGGGTCGGGTTGAGCTGACAATCCCGTGTCGGAAGGGGCTTGCACCATGCGCGCGATGACAGAGATTGAGTGGCTGGACGGCCGTGTGACGAAGGTGCCGGAGCTCGCCCTGGGCGATGCGCTCGGCGAGAGCGCCCAGGCGGAGCTCGATTTCGGGTTCGACGACGTGTTGGAGGGCCTTTGGGTCGAGGTACGCCATCATGAGGAGCAGGATAAGGGCGCACTACGGGCGCCCGGGATTTTGCGGCGCAACTCGGCGTGCCGAGTTCGTTTCCGCTGGTAGCGTGGCCGATTAAACCGGAAGGCGGTCACGGCCCGCCGCCATACGGCGCGCGAGGCGCGTATGACGGCGGGCCGTTTTCGCAGGCAGGGCCGTACGACGCGTCAGAACCCGTCGGGCGCGGCGGACACCTTGCGCTTCCTGCCGCCGGACGGCGACCCCTTGGGCTTTTTCGGCTTCCCCGGGATGCGCCATACCGGTGCCGGGGAGGTGCTCCGGACCTCCCCCTCGAGCGCCCGCGCGAGCAGCGCGCCCTCGGCCTCCGGCGACGTCAGGCCCAGCAGCGGCCCCAGGAACGTCTCGGTGATGTCGCGGCTGGCGAGCGCCATCGGTCCCTCCGCGTCGATCACGAGCGCACCGTTCACGCGCGCGCTCCAGGCCATGAGTTCCGACGGGGTGATCAGCGGGCGGCGCGCCACGGAGAACGACTTGCCGGACGAGGAGCTCTGCGTCCCCTTGGTGGAGCTCTGACCGGTGGATTGGCTACGCTGGTGTGGACAGTTCCGGGAGGGGCGCAGGAGACGGGAGGGCCGTATATGAGGGACCCCAGGCACCCGAGGCATTTCACCGACGAGTTCAAGAGGCAGATAGTCGACCTCTACAACGCCGGCAAGCCCAAGCGCGAGGCCATGGACGAGTACGACCTCGGCAAGAGCACCGTGGAGAGGTGGATCAAGTCGATAAACGCGACCGGCTCGCCGCGCGCCGCGGACAACCGCACGCCCGAGCAGAACCGGATCCTGGAGCTCGAGCGCGAGAACCGCAGGCTCCGGATGGAGGTCGACGTCTTAAAACAAGCGGCGCCGATATGCGCTCGAAAGTGAGGGCCATAGCGGCCAACGAGGGCCGCTACCCCATATCAGCGCAGCGCGGGCTCCTCGGCGTCGCGAGGTCGACGTACCGCTCCATGCGCTCGCGGCCCGACCGGCCCGCCGCGCCGGACCCCGCCGCGCCGGCCGTGGTCGCGGCCCACGCCGCCAGCAAGGGCCGGTACGGCTCGCGCAAGATAGAGGCGTCGCTCGAGAGGTCGGGCGTCGCCGTCAGCCGGCGCCGGGTCTGCCGCATCATGAGGGAGAACGGCCCGGCCAGCGCGTACGGCGGGAAGAGGTTCAAGGTGCACCCCCGGGGCGGTCAACGAGGCCGACGTGCCGAACGTCGTCGCGCGCGGCTTCGGCGGCAGGGCGCCGCGCACCCATATATGCAGCGACCTGGCCTACGTGCGCGTCGGGGCCTCGTGGAACTACGTCTGCCTGCTCGTCGACCTCTACAACGGGGAGATCGTCGGCCACTCCGCCGGGCCCGGGAAGGACGCCCGGCCGGTCAAGCCGGCGTTCGCGACGCCCTCCTTCCCCATCTCGGACATCGAGGTCTTCCACACGGACCGCGGCAGCGAGTTCGACGACGCCGGGATCGACCCGATGCTCGAGGCCTTCGGCATAGAGAGGTCGCTGTCGGCCAAGGGCTGCCCCTACGACAACGCCGTCGACGAGTCGACCAACAGGATACTGAAGGCCGAGCTCGTCCACCGCGAGACGTTCGGCACGACGCGCGAGCTCCGGGCCAAGCTCCCGGACTACGTGCACCGGTACGGCAACTTCAGGATCCACTCGACGCTGGGCTACATGTCGCCGGTCGAGTTCAGAAAGGCGGGGCTGTCCCTCCCGGAATCGTCCAAATAGGTGTTGCCAATCCAGGCTAACACCTTCCGGCCTCCCGGCCCGTAGAATCTCCGCCTGCGGGCAAAGCGGAAGGCGCTTGCCCCGCGGCGCCTTGCGCTTTGCTCCCTGAAGCGCCGCGCCGAGACGAAGGGGGTCAGGGGTTGTTCGCGGCAACCTCCACCAATCGGAGCGGAGCGCAGATTTGTGCGAGGTTCCGTGAGCGCTCTTGACGCCGCGCAGCTGAGGCGCAACACGTGGGAATGGGGCGGATGGGAAGTTAAGGAAAGTTAGAGGCGACTTGAAGAGATACGTATCCGCAGCTCGAAGCCCCGCCCATCAAAAAAAGAGGGGCAATTCCCCTCTTTTGGAAAGTTACGGAAAGTCAGGCTGCCCCTTAGGCCCAGTATGGGACGTAGCGCATGTGACGCGGCGCCGTGTTGGGGCCGACGGGCTTGACTAAGCTTGCGGCAACGGTGGCTCGAATCAAGACGCCACCCGAAGGCCACCGCCGTATCTCGGGCATGGGCTGCCACGAAGTTGGGACTTAGGACGGCGTGGCTGGTTTACTACGACGTTGCTACGACATTTACTGCGACATGGGATGTCGTAGTATTTTCCACTCTCCACTTTTATCGGAGCCCGCTGGAGGTGGGGTCCTTGCGACGTGCAGATGAGCGCGGTAATGCGGTGGGTCGCTCCGGTGGAGAATCGCAACCGGTCAGGTTTATACTTATAAGGAGCTGTTTTTATATGCGAAAGGTAAGATTTATGGAAAAGAAGACGGTATTCGTTGCGTTTGCAATCGAGGACGAACGTCAACGCGATTTTCTGAAGGGTCAGTCGCTCAACACGAAGTCGCCCTTCGAGTACATCGATATGTCGGTCAAGGAGCCGTACGCAACCGCCTGGAAGGAGAAGGTCCGCACTCGCATTAAGCGCTCCGACGGTGTGATTGCGCTCGTAAGCAAGAACTCGTTGGGCTCAAGTGGGGAAAAGTGGGAAATCGGCTGCGCGCGCGAGGAGGGGAAGAAGGTGCTGGGAATCTGGGCGTATAGCGATGACCGAACTGATCTTCCCGGTGTATGCACAGTTTCATGGACCTGGAGCCATATCGAAGATTTCATCGACAGCCTGTAGGAGCTGGGCGATGGACAGGATGGCCCTAGTAGTTGGAGTTAACTACTATTCTGACAAGCGCATACCAAATCTTTCGGGTTGTGTGAACGATGCCAAGGAGGTCGCGCGCCTCCTCAAGCGCAACGGGGATTCCTCTCGGAGCAGAAACTTTGACTGCAAGGAGCTGTATGCAACCGGCCCAGACCATGCCGTGAATCGCGCTGCAATCAAAGATGAGGCGCGCAGGTTGTTTCAGTCAAAAGCCGAAATAGCGCTCTTCTACTTTTCTGGACACGGGTATATCGAGTCAACCGGCGGGTTTATCAATGGGTCTGATTCCACTCGGGGAGACGAGGGGCTCTCTCTGAGGGAACTCGTTGATCTGGCGAACGGCTCGAGCGCGCGCCACAGAATCGTTATCCTTGACAGCTGCTATTCGGGGGCGGCAGGGTCGGTCCCGGGCATGGAGAACCATGCCGCAATCTCGGAGGGCGTCACCATACTCACCGCCTCGCGAAGCGATCAGCCCTCGCTTGAGCGTAAGGGGCATGGCGTTTTTACAAGTCTCCTCATAAACGCTCTAGAGGGTGCTGCGGCGAACCTGACGGGCAGCATCACGCCGGGTAGCGTCTATGCGCACATCGATCAATCGCTTGGCATGTGGGACCAAAGACCCGTTTTCAAAACGAACACGGACAGCTTCGTGTCGCTGCGCGAGGTCGATTCCGCAATCTCACTCGATGATTTGCGGAAGCTGAAAAAGCTCTTCCCAACAGAGGACTATGAATACAGGCTGGATCCGTCGTATGAGCCAAGGGACGAGGGAAGAACAGACGCTATGCCTCCAGCAGAGCCCGGGAACAACCGGGTGTTCTCTCTGCTCCAGAAATACAACCGGCATGGTCTTCTGGTTCCAGTTGGCGCCGACCATATGTGGAACGCGGCGATGGAGAGCAAGTCCTGCCGGTTGACGCTCCTCGGCAAGCATTATCGAAGGCTTGCGGACCAGGGCCTGCTTTGACATGTTGACTAACGAGGCTTTCAGCGATCATGCTCAAACTTTAGGACTTGTGGCAAGAGGTCGGATAACGCTCAAGCCGTTTGATGCTCATCGAGGAGCTTTAGCTTCTCGATGAGCATCTTCGTCAGCTCCTAGTCTTGGATGAGGTCTATGCCGAAGCACTTCTTTCCTGCGTCCTTGAGGGATGCGCCGATGTGATACGCGGTCGCACTGTCGAGGATAAGAAAGCGGTCGTGGAACGTTCTGGTGCGGCGGACGGTAAGCTGCGGGTACCGTGCGTTGAACACGTCGACGTCGCCTTGCGTGAGCCGGTTGCCGGACGTGTAGACGGTCACCGCGACGCCCTTGCGCTTCTTTGCGAGGATGTTCAGGGTGTGGACATCTACGTAGCCATCCACGAGGGAGATTTCGCGCTCGGCGCGGCCTACGAGATCTGTCAGCAGGCTGAAGGCGTCGAACATCCGCCCGGCGAAGAAGATCCGCTGGGGTTTCTCGACCTCGCCTTCGAGCAAGCGGAACACCTGGTTGAAACGCTCGTCGGTCGATTGCTGAAACACCGCCTGACTCAACTCGACACCGCGCAGCCGCTCAAACAGGGTGGCATTTTCGGCGAGGAGGTGGTGCATGGCGACAAACGCCATCATGATACTGATACTGGTCTGCACCGCCACTTCGCTGCGTAGCACGCCGGACAGCATGGCTATGCCCTGCTCGGTATAGGCATAGGGGAGGTAACGCCGCCCGCCGCGGCCCTCCATGGTCTTTGAGGTTCCAATTTGGCACCTCAAAGACTCGTCCTCCTCCTTGGTCAGTTGAAAACGGAAGTCCTCGGGGGATCTGTCGGCGTTGCGTGCGGCGGCGCGGTTGAGATTCTTTGTCTCTACCTCGTACAACCGAGTGAGTTCGGTGTCGAGCATGATTTGCTGCCCACGGACGGTATGGATTAGGGGCTCTATGTTTGCGGAATCGGCCAGGGCTACGCGGTTTCGCGCGGTTGTGCGAGATTTATCGAGATTGACTAAAAGCCGCAGGTCATAGGTTTAAATCCTGCCCCCGCGACCAAGAACTTGCAGCTCGGAAACTTAACGGCTTCCGAGCTTTTTGTTCCTTTTCGACTATGGGCGATAGGTTCAGGGCGTCGTGATCGTTGGGGTGCACGATCGCTCCTAGCGAACTTGTGGCTACTATTTAGCCGTAAAATACGACTAAATAACAAAATTTAGGCAATTTTAGTCCAATCTAACGACTAAAAATAAAGATGACGGATCGTTTGAAGGGCTAAATACTGTGGGAGGCCCAACTTTAGTCCAATCGTTGCCTTGACGGTCTGCCATCCGGGGATGTTCGGGGTGTGGACGTCTGCGTAGCCGTCCACGAGGGCGACCTCGCGCTCGGCTCGGCCCATGAGGTCCGCCAGCAGGCTGAAGGCGTCAAACATCCGCCCGGCGGAGAAGATCCACTGGGGTTTCTCTGCCTCGCCTTCGAGCGGGCGGAATGTCCGGTCGAAGGCGCTCGTCGGTCGAATAGAGTGGTCGCTCTATGTCGCACTTTTGTCGCAGTAATGTCGCACCTTGGCCGCGGTGGCATCGATGACCCAAGGGGCTGCCCCTTTGTCACTTCCCCGCGGGTAACTAATGTCGGTGTGCACAGACATGGCGTGAACTAGGGAACTCTACTGTGGAACTGGGGGCTTTGCTGGGGAGCTGCCGTTGGCCAAATCTCATCCCGGACATGACGGTCCCGTTTCCGGACATTCGCGGATAATGTCCGGAAACGGGCTAAAAATGTCCGGAAAGAGGCTGAAATGTCCGGAATGGCGGGGTGTCCCGTGCTCGGGTTGCCGTGGCGTGGTCTTTGGTGTGGCGCTGGGACGATGTCGTCGATCCGGCCGCGTTTGTGTTTGGACTCCGGCCTCAACTTCTCAAACAAAATCTCAATCTGTAACACGTAGACGCGAATTGGGTGGCTAATCGTTACGGATCGAGACAAACCAGCGTGTCAGTTACCGTTTATCTAAAATCCGCAACACGAGGGACGGTTTTGCTGGGCAAGCGTTGCAGAATAAGATGCTCTGCAGTGGCGGCCTCCGTTTAGCCGAAGGGGTGTCCCACATGTTAAATCCGCCGCGTGCCGGTAAAGCAAGAACTAGGGGGGGTTAACTGGGGGCTGGGGACCTTTTGCTGGGGAGCTGCTATTGGCCAAGTCCCATCTCGGACATGACGATCCTTTTCCGGACATTCGCGGACAATGTCCGGAAAAGGGCTAAAAATGTCCGTATACCGCTTAAAATGTCCTAAAAGAGCGAGACTGAAAGGCAGATAAATGACCTCGGATGACATTAAGGGAATCCTTGCTCAAGGAGAAGGCATCTCCATTGAGTTTAAGCGATGCGGAAACCTGCCGGAAATCGATACGTTTGAAACGATCTGCTCTTTTGCAAATCGACAAGGAGGCAATATCCTGCTTGGGATTGTTGATGCTGAAAAATCCGGTACAGGAAAGCCTGAGATTATTGGAGTCAATCCTTCTCATGTTGTCGAAATAGAACGAAATATAGCGAATCGGTTGAATGACCCCAACTTCTTTAATGCTCCGCCCTCTATTGAGCTCGAGAGAGTTGAATATGGGGACAAGTTGGTTTTACGTATTTGGGTGGTCGTCGGCGCTATCGTTCACAAATTGAAGGGCGTGGCGTATGACAGGATCGCCGATACGGATCGGAAGGTGACAACCGACACTCAGCTTGCGGCAATGTATATCCGTAAGCAAGATTACTATACCGAGCGAAGGGTCTATCCCTATCTCGAACTAAGCGACCTGCGCCTTGATCTGCTGGAGCGGGTTAGGAAAATGGCCGCGGCGAAGCGTGCGAACCATCCATGGTCAGAGATGAACGATGAAGATTTGCTCCGGAGCGCAAATCTGTATCTTAAAGACTATGAGACGGGTATTGAGGGCTACACGTTTGCGGCTGCGCTTTTGCTTGGCAAAGATAACGTGATTTCAAGCATTGCTCCGTCTTACAAAACTGATGCATACGTCCAGCGTGATGACATCGATCGCTATGATGACCGCATTGTCGTGAAGACTAATCTAATCGAGGCTTACGATATTCTCCTAGAGTTCGCCCAGAAACACTTGCCCGATAAGTTTTTTCTTGAGGGGACGCAGTCAATTAGCCTGAGAGACGTCATTTCGCGTGAGCTAATTGCCAACACGCTTATTCACCGCGAGTATGCCAATCCTTATCCGGCGAAAATGGTTATTGACGCCGAAGGTATTCATACGGAGAACGCAAGCCGGCCGCGATTTGTCGGTGAACTATCGCCGAGCCATTTTAACCCTCTGCCTAAAAATCCAATTATTGCGGAGTTCTTTAGCAATATAGGCAGAGCGGAATCGCTGGGAAGCGGTACGAGAAATATGTTCAAGTATTCGTGGGCGTATGGCGGCGGACAGCCCGAGCTCGTTGAAGGCGACGTATTCGACGCACGCGTCCCCGTAGCGTCGAACTTGGAGACGGTTCAGAAACTCGATGTTGATTGGGTTATTGAGCGCATGCTGGAGTCTTACGGATATGTAACGGTGACAGCGGTGGCGAATATTGCAAACGTTACTGAGAGGACGGTGCGAAGGCATATTTCCGATTTGGTCGACGCCGGGAAGCTCCTGGGGGCAGGAGAGACGCGTGCAAGAAAGTACATCAGGGTAAAATAGGAGCCGGACATGACGGTCCCGTTTCCGGACATTCGCGGACAATGTCCGGAAAAGGGCTAAAAATGTCCGGAAAAGGGATGGAATGTCCGGAATTGCGGGGTTGGCCCACGCCCGGGCTGCCGTGGCACGGCTCTCGGTATGACGGCGGGGCGATGCCGTCGGCCTGTCCGCTTTTCCGCTCGGGTCCTGCTCTCAGCCTTTCAAACAAAATCTTAATCTCTAACAGATGGACCCGATCTGGGCGGCTAGATGTTACAGATTGAGACAGACCAGCGTGCCGGTTTCCGTTTATCTAAATCTGTAACACGAGGGATGGATTTTGCCGGGTAACTGTTACAGATTTAGTTCTTTCGGCAACTCGGTTTGGTTTGTCTAAATCTGTAACACTTGGGGTCGTTTTTGGCCGATAGATGTTACGGATTGAGATGTTATGTTGGACGGTTCCTGTTGTCCAAATCTGTAACAGGTGGGGGCCAAAAGTGGGTCTAGATGTTACAGATTGAGATTTACTGGCAGGCGGGTTTGGTTTGTCTCGATTTGTAACAGGCAGGGGCCAACAGTGGGTCTAGATGTTACAGATCTAGATTGTTGAGGATGGGTTGAGAGGAATGTCTCGATCTGTAACATCTAGGGTCGTTTTTGGCCTGTAGATGTTACAGATCGAGACAAACCGACGGGCCGCCCCGCCCCATCCACCTGCCGCTACCTGCTGTCTGCCGATTTCCGTTGCACCACTGTGCTCCCATGTCATATCCTCTAGACAACTACGCGGCAACATCGCCGCCGCGCCTACAAGAGAGGAATGTCCATGACCGCACCCGCATCCAAGCTGCTCCAGCCCATTACGGTTGGCCCCCTTGAGCTCAAAAACCGCATTATGTTCCCGCCGCTGACCACCGGCTACGAGGAGCGCGACGGTTCCATCGGCGAGCGCAGCCTGGCTTTTTACGAGCGCCTGGCCCGTGGCGGCGTGAGCTACATCGTCATCGGCGACGTTGCTCCCGTTATGACCGCAAGCCCCACGCCCAAGTTGGCGACCGACGCCCAGATCCCCACGTTTAAGGCGCTGGCTGACGCCGTCCATAAGCACGGCGCCAAGGTCGCGCTGCAGCTGTTCCACCCCGAGTACGACGTGCCCGGCGTCGGCCGCATGGTCATGGGCTCCATGGCCGCCGCCAAGGCCGCGCAGGAGGCCAAGGCCGCCGGCGACGAGGAGACCTTCGCCGCCAAGATGGCCGAGTCCAACGAGATTCGCAAGCAGGCCTACGCCAAGCTGCACCACGACATGCAGCACTTTGTGAACGAGGCCACCGTGGAGCAACTCACCCAGATCAAGGAGGCCATCGCCGCCTCGGCCGCCCGCGCACAGCAGGCTGGCATCGACGCCATCGAGGTCCACGGCGACCGTCTGGTGGGTTCGCTGTGCTCCGCGATCCTCAACCAGCGCACGGACGAGTACGGTGGCTCGTTCGAGAACCGCGTCCGCTACGCGCTCGAGGTCGTCGCCGCCATTAAGGAAGCCGCACCGCAGTTGATGGTGGAGTACAAGCTCCCCGTGATCATGGAGAACCCCGACGGCACGCCGCGCGGCAAGGGCGGCCTGCTGCCCGACGAGGCCTGCGAGTTTGCCAAGCTGCTCGAGGGTGCGGGCATCGACATGATCCAGGTCGCGCAGGCCAACCATACCGGCAACATGGGCGACACTATTCCGCCCATGGGCGCCATGCCCTACAACTGGACGCTGCCCGTGGCCGAGCGCGTCAAGGCCCTGGTCTCCGTGCCGGTGGCAACCGTCGGCCGTGTGGTCTCGGTCGAGGCCGGCGAGAAGATCCTGGAAGACGGCGCGGCCGACATCATCGCCTATGGCCGCTCGCTCATGTGCGACCCCGACATTGCGCTGAAGGCCGCCACGGGTGAGCCCATTCGCGAGTGCCTCAACTGCAACAAGGGCTGCGTCGACGCGATTCAAAACCGCCAGTACATCTCGTGCGTGCTCAATGCCGAGAACGGCGACGAGGCTACTATCGCCATTAAGCCGGGCGAGGGCGACAAGAAGATCGCCGTGGTGGGCGGCGGCATCGCCGGCCTGGAGGCCGCGCGCGTGGCGGCCAAGCGCGGCTACGACGTGACCGTCTACGAGGCGAGCGATCACCTGGGCGGCCAGATTGTGCTGGCGGCTGCGCCCCCGCGCAAGGACGAGATCATGCGTTCGGTCGAGTATTACGAGAAGATTCTGCCCGGCCTGGGCGTGAAGGTTGAGCTCAACCACGCCGCTAGCCCCGCAGACCTCAACGCCGCCGACGCCGCGATTGTGGCTGTGGGTGCGCACGACGTGGTCATCCCCGTTCCGGGCGCTGACTCGGAGAAGGTCGTCTCGAGCTGGGACGTGCTGGCCGGCAAGGCGGAGCTTACGGGCCGCGTCGCCGTTATCGGCGGCGGCCTGGTGGGCACCGAGACTGCCGAGTACCTGCTGCAGCACGGCTGCGAGGTGGCGATCGTGGAGATGCTCGACAAGATTGCCGCGGGCGAGTCCGAGACCATTCTGCCGCTGATCATGAGCGACTTCGCAGAGCACAACGTGGAGCAGCACGTGAAGACCCGCCTGACCGCCATTACCGACGAGGGCGTGGAGGCCATTCGCACCACCGAGGACGGCGCCGAGGAGCCGGTGAAGATCGCCTGCGATTACGTGGTGATGGCCGTGGGCTCCAAGGCCAACGCGTTTGACCTGGACGGCGTGACGGTGCCCGTGACCTGCGTGGGCGACTGCTCGGGCGAGCGTACCGCCGATATTGCGAGCGCCATTCGCACGGCGTATCACGCGGCCAACGAGCTCTAAGCAAGAAAGCTATCGCGTATTGAGTGGGCGGGGAGTGCCGTATCGGTGCTCCCCGCCTTTTTGCCAATAGAGTGTCCCTGATCAGCGGGTTCAGAAAATCCGAATCTTGAGCACCCGAAAATCCGAATCCTTAGAACATGAAAATCCGAACTATATGAACACGAAAATCCGAATCGCAACTACCCGAAAATCCGAATTTGCTACAGTGGAATAGAAGAATCAGAAAGCAGGACCTGGAAATCTGCGGGGGCGGCTCATGGCAGGCGAGAGGCTACATCGGGACGGATACATCCCACGTATCGTGGATGCGCAAATCGAGCGCTACCTTCGTGTCTTTGGCGCGGTCGAGATTGCGGGCACCAAGTGGTGCGGCAAGACGTGGGCCGCGCTTGAGCACGGGGCGTCCGCCTCGTATGTCGACGAGAATCTCGACCTCGCGCGTGCCGACCCGGCGATGATGTTGCTGGGAGACCGTCCGCATATTATCGATGAGTGGCAGCGCGTTCCCCAAATTTGGGACTACGTTAGACACGAGGTTGACCGCACCCGGGGCACGCGCGGCGCCTATATCCTCACGGGTTCCGCCACGCCTGCGTTTGGCTCAAAGGCGGAGGCGCCCGCGCATAGTGGAGCCGGCCGCATCGGTCGCGTCCGCATGCACCCCATGACACTTGCCGAGACAGGTGAGTCCAACGGCAAGGTGAGCCTGGCGGGCTTGTTTGAGCATCGTTTTGAGCCCTGTCGGTGCAATGGCGATACACCGGGGCTTGTCGAAGCCGCCTGCCGCGGCGGCTGGCCCGAGGCGATCGATATGGTTTCGGCTGACGCCCAGCTCATCGCTCGCGAATATCTCAACACTACGTTTTCGAGCAGCTTCCCGGCGGTTGGTCTCGACCCCGATATTGCTCGTCGAGTCTCCGCATCGATCGCGCGCAATCTGGGACAGGCGACCACGTATAAAACGATTCTTATGGATATGTTCGGTGCCGAGGGGGAACCCGCAGCGTTTGCCGACGAGACCAAGGTGCGCAGGTACCTGGATGCCCTCAAAGGCATGTTCATTCTCGAGGAGGTCCCCGGTTGGGTTCCCGCCGCGCGCGACAAACGACGCTTTACCGTCAAGCCCAAGCGCTATCTGGCAGATCCGAGCCTTGCTTGCGCCTTGCTAGGTATGTCCTTGCAGGCGCTGCTTGCCGACTGGCAGACATTTGGTCTGGTGTTTGAGAATTTGGTCATACGCGATCTTTCGGTCTACGCACGTTCGCTCGACCTGCTGGATAGCACGCCCGTGCGCTATTATCGCGACGATTCGGGCCTTGAATGCGATGCCATCGTGCAGCTAGCCGATGGACGGTGGGCCGCCTTTGAGATTAAGGTGAGCGAAGATAAGGCGAGCGCCGGCGTTGAGAGCCTCAAGCGCGTTCGCAAGAAGGTCTGTGGAAATCTTCGTTCACGCACACGCGAACCGGAGTTTATGGCCGTGATTGTGGGGGTGGGTGAGTACGCCCGCGAGGTCGAGGACGGTATCTACGTGATACCCGTGCGCGCGTTGGGGTGTTAAGGGGCGGCACGCCGTGTGCCCGCTGCCCGGTGCTGCGGATTGGTGCAAGTGGTCAGGTTTGTTTGCACCATGTCCTTGGCATATGGAAGAAGCTGCTATTCGTAATCTTTAAGACATCATTAAGGCTTGCGCTGTGGAGCAAACCGCAGGTCAATGCTATTCTTTTACCTTATCGTATGGTGTTGTATTCTGCCTGAATTCTATGCCTACGAGCAACGGATTGATCGCGACCAAGCGGAAAGGACGGCACGCCCGCTAGCAGGGCAAACGCAAACGATGAGTGGCATGGACCGACATAGCGAGCTCCAGCAGCACAAGACGGCGGCCGAGTACCGCCAAGCTGCCGACGAGCATGTGCGGACCCTCAAGGATTTCTGGAAGGATTTCCTGGTGAGCGGTCTGTTTGTGCTGGCCGCCATCGTTGCCATCTTTGCATGCCTTGCCTGGTTTGCCGCGAACAATCGAGTGAGCGCCACGGGGAGTACGATCGGGGCGAAGGGCCCACGGTTTGTGCTCTCGGGAACGCAGGGCGGCACGGCAGGTAAGTACGACGCCCAGGACAACTACGCGTCGGACAGTACAAGCCTTGCCGTGAACAATCTTTTCAACCTCAATAACATGAGTGCCGATGGCAGTCTTTCTCCGGGGTCGGCGGGCCAGCTTCAGCTCAACGTCAAGCCGCTCTGCAACGACCTGCACGATATTACGGTGGAGATGACCTGGGAGATTTCTGTCCAGACGAGCGTTGCGGGCACGGACTCCGTTGTGGACGCATCGACAAACGAAGAGATCATCAACTCGCTTAAAGATTTGGTGCGCGGTCATATCCTGGTTTTCCAGGGCAAAGACACCTCTGGCTTTTACTCCAATCCGCTGGTTCCCACGACAACCACGGTGACCCAGGACGGAGCGAGCGTCACCGTCATTACGCAGAGCTTTACCATCCCGGCGCGGAGCTTTTGCGCTGAGGGCTCAAATAGCACGACCAAAACCGCAACCAAAACCCTCTACTGGATTTGGCCGGAGCAGTTCAAGAGCTATGTTCGCACGGGCAACGCCGGCTACGGTGGCAACCTTTTCGCTAACACAGGCGACGAGGGGGGATACACAACCCTCGTCGGCGACATCAACAATAACCACGCGCGCTATTTCCGCGCCGATAGCACGAGCGTGCCAGGTCAGGCGCCTAGCGCGGCTCCGCCTGTCGGAGCCGGCATGTCCTCTGCGGATGTGGAAACCTGCGCCAGCTACTACAACAACGCCGACGAGATTATCGGCAAGAACGTCAAGTACATTCGCGTGCGCTTCACCGCCAAGGAGGCGGATAAATAAATGGACGAGCAGCTTAATGCCCGCGAGCAGGGCGATATCAAACACAACGAAGGAGCGGCAAACCCCGGCGGCAACGGGTTCGGCTCGCACGGCGAAGCGCGTCCGGCTGGCCGCATCGAGCGCATCAAGGCTTGGGTGAGCGACCACCGTCGCGAATCCCTGGCCATCGTGGGTCTGGTGGCCGTGCTTCTCGTGTTGCTGGGATTGACGCTCGGATGGTTCGTCGATGCCAATCGCGGCTCCACCGTTGGCAAGATCAAGGAGCCGGCGGAGCTCAAAGTGCTGGGCCCCAACGCTACGGCAACAGAGCAGGTCGACCTGAGCTACAACCCCGAATACGGCGATACCAAGACCGGCAACACGGTGACGCTCAAGCGTGCGTTTTGCGTGCAGACGGGCGGTGACGGTTTTGAGCTGCAACTCGCGAATACGACCAACATTACGGGTCTCACTATTGAGCTGTACAGAGCCGAGAACACGTCTGCGCTCCAGACGCCCGACGTGAGCGGTACCGCAGACGGCAAATCTTATAGCTGGAAAGCAACCGGAGAGAACCTGCTGACGAGCTTCGAATATATCAACAAGGAGAACGACGGTCTGGCAGCCGTGCCGGGCGAGGGCGCAAGCGACCCTACATTCAAGGACTATCAAAACGTCCAGCGCAACGCGCGCCCGCTCTACCGATACAAGAAATTCGGCAAAGGCGACCTCAACGCTAAGACACTCGACAACTCGACTGGCAATGACACGCTTAACTTTATCATCAAGCTTTCGTGGGACGAGAGCGCCAAAGAGACCGACGTGATTTACCTGATCGCGCGCAACACGAGCGGCAAGTAGGAGAGGGGGCGCACATGGAGAAGCAAGAGAAACAGCAGGATGCCGAGCGCGAGCAGCTGGCAAAAAGCAAGAGCCTAGTCAAGAACAAGCTGGTTGTGGCGGCAATCGCACTTATTTGCGCCGTGGCGCTCGTGACGGGTGGCTACTTTACCTATTCCGCCTACACCGCCAACGGATTTCTAAAGTCCGTCGCCGCAACGGGCACTGCGCAGAGCCTATTTGCAAGCGATTTGCTCACGGGCTATATGAGTGCGCCTAGCCCCGACGAGCTCGCCCGTGCCCAGCGCTCCGTTACGGTGTATCCCAACAACGGGCAGTGCAACTTTACCTTTAGCATCTACAACTACTTGCTGGGCAACAGCAACTTCTGCAACGACAAAAATGTGACATACACCTTGACGGTCGAGGGGCACGGGCTCGATGGCGCCACGTGGAGCTATGCGCCCCAGCCCGGTAGCAGCGTCACGCTTCCGGAGAATCAACCTACCAAGAACGACTACACCGTGACCTTCCCCGAGGCTAAGTTGGGACAAGCATACTTTGTGATTAAGGCCACGGTCGTATCGGAGAAGAGCCCCGGCACCGAGCTAGCCTGTCTGGCGGCGAAAGTCGTGCCGTCAAAGAGGGCCGAGGTCAAGACCGCTGCGGTTGAGGGCGCGCTGGTCGATGAGGCTGGCAAGTTTGCTGATTACGCTGCATACAACTACCGCGTGACGGTTACGGGCGCACTGGCAAACGTCACGCTCACGTGGGGGGAGAACGTGGAGATCGACCCGTTCTTTGAGACCAACCATAGCGCGACGGTGGATGCTGCAGCTCGCAAGGCTACGTTCACCATGGAGCCGGGTTCGATGGTCGTCAACTTTTACCGAGCGGACGGCAAAACGCCCGGTGGCTGGGGCGACCTGGACATTAGCGTGAGCGGAACTACTCTGACGGGCGCGACGGAGACTCGATAACTCTGGAAGCGGAGTTTTAGGATAAGAGGTACGGAATCGATGAGAACGGCAAAGCGCATATTCGCAGAGTTCATGACGGTGGTCATGGTGCTCCAAGCATGCTCGCCCACGGTGGCTGCTGTGGCGGCAGGCTGGCAGAACATCTCGAACGAGATTGCTGCCGCATCTGCGAAGGCGTTGGATACTGCCGAGAGCGGCGAGACCAACGGCGATGTCACGATCGGGTCTGGGTCGAGTGATGCCGGCGCCGACAGCGACAGTGCTGGGGATGACGCGGTGAAGGATGACGCTGCAGCAGGCGATACCACCGATAGCGCCACTGGTTCCGATTCCACGGGCGACCAGACGGAAGGCGACGATGCCGCTGACGATGCCGCCGCTGACGACGCCGAGCAAGATGCCGATGATGCGACTTCGGAGGACGCTGATGCCCAGGCGGGTGCGACGATCACGGATTTGAATAAGCTCGTCGAGCTGCTCGAGAAGAACGGCGCGGAAAGCATCGTGCGCAAAGACGACGAGAGCGGAATCCGAAGCCTCGATGTCAAGTCGTCGGAGGCGTTCGCCGTCCTGTCTAACGCCGACGCTTCGCTTTACTATGATGCGCAGATCAAGGTTATCATCACGGGCGATGCGAAGCTCACCGAGTCGGCTAATAACGGCATGTCTTTCCAGGGTCTTGGCAGTGATGAATGTCCGTTTGAAGGCAGGATCTATAGGGACGTTGATAGTCCCGTCGAGCTTACGACTGATCGGACGGTTTTTAATAACCTCAAGCTGTCTGACCAAAACAAAACGGTCAGGATAAAGTGGGTAGGCGCGACTAGCTATAGCGCACCGATGGTCGCTTCGAAGGTCAGCGGTGCGGAAAACGGCGAAGAGAGCAAGACACTCATCGCGTCGGTTGACATCGTGGAACCCGTGAACGTTGATGTGAAGGATGCGACTTCCGCCTTGACGGCACCCCTCCTGGGTGCGACGACGGGCGACCTTGCTGCGAACGTTACCTATAGCCTCACCGATTCTCGAAAGAATCTCAACGCGAATGCGACGGGCAACATTGGCTTGATTGCCAACACGGTCGAGAGCGGGAGCTTGACGGTTGAGTCCGTCACGTTCCCCAACGATCTGACCTCAGGCGGAGCCGTCAAAACGAGCTCTGGCAACGCTGGCCTGCTCGTAGGCGAAGTCAAGGACGGTGCGACCCTGAGCATTGGCACTCTGGCAAACGTTCCCACCGCCACCGTCCAGTCTACGAACGGCTCCGCCGGTGGCGTTGTAGGACTCGTTGGCTCGAGCACGGGTGCCATGGTCAACGTCGCGAAAGCTCTCGACCTACACGCGCTCACCGTCAAGGGCACAACTGCCAGCGGCGGTTTTATTGGTAAAGCGACCGTGCTCACACTGGGCGCGGATAATAAGCAGATTGGGTGTCCTCTAAATATTGGCGACGAGAACAGCGCTTGCTCTGGTGGCGTTATCGGCGACGTGAGCTTTGCGCAAGGATTTGCCGTTACGTCCAATATGTTCGACCTGGGCGACCTTGTGACTCTTGGTGCGTCGCAGCGCGCCGGCGCTCTTTTTGGCATGGCCGATATCTCTAATGGAGACATCGTGGTGCAAGGCGGGACGTATAAGAGCAAACTCGCCTTACCAGAAGATGTTAGTGTCAACGGCAGCTACGGCGGCCTTGTCGGCAAGGTGTTCGCGACGAAAACGGACGACGACGGCGCTTTGCGCGCCTTTGTTGTTGAAAAGGATGCAGATAATAAGAATACGTGCTCAATTGAGTTTGACCTTGCGAGCAAGTTGTCCGACGCAGGCGGCGTTGTTGGCTATGTTGGCGATAGCGCAAATCCTAACTCGCAGCCCGTTGCCGTTGTCTTCAACGGCGTGACGGTTGCGTGCAAGGGAGATGCTTCGGCGCGAACGGGTACCGGAAAGTTCGGTGGCGCCGTGGGCGTTGTCGATACGCGCAATGTCCTTGACGTGCGAGATTTCAAACTTACAAGCGACAATCCTATCGGTAAGGCGCAAAGCAACCGTGCCGCGGGAATTGCGGGATCCGCGTGGAATGCTGTAATCAAATTCAGCGGCATCACGGATCTGTCGGGCGCAAGTTTTGCCGAGAACGCCACGACGGGTCAGCTCGTATACGAGAACCACAACGCGCTGATCTTCGCTGCCGGCAATGGCTCTAATGGTGATCTGGGAGACAAGGGCGCTGCGGTCTGGACCTTCAAGCGTAGCAACTCAGCCTCAAAGACGGACGACATCGCGACCTACGGTGAAGTTGTTCGTCTGGGCGGCGACTTCATTAAGCTTGATGTGGACACTCATAAGTTGACCTTGCCGGATTCGCTGACGGCAGCTAACGGTGCCTACGCCCTAACCACAGCTGAGGATTTCGCCAAGCTTGCGATTACCTGGCAAACCAACGGCTACTACTCGATGGTTGACGGCGTTACCGAAAACAACCTTAACGGCTTGCAGTCCTCGACCATTACGGTGAACGGCACTATTGATCTCAAGGGCACGGGCCTGACGGGTTTCACGCAGGATCGTGCAGACGGCTCGCAAGTTTTCTCGGGAACGTTGAACGGTGGCGGCACAATCAATCTTGCCGTCGGCGAGGCGTACGGCAAGCGTGGTGAAGACGTGCTCGACGGCAATAACACGAGCAACGGCAACGGCAAAATCTACCGCCACGGCCGCTTGGGCTTGTTCGCGGCCGTCAACGGTGCAACCATCTCCAACGTCACAATCGCTGGCTCCATGAAGTTCGATAACGGTTCGGCTATCGATGCCGGGTCGCTTGCGTGTGCCATCGTCGGCAACCTGTCATTGTCTGGCGTAACGTGCAAAACGAATATCGCGTGCGATGATACGTTTGCCAATGACGTGAACATTGGCGGTATTGCGGGCAGCGTGCTGGCGGCTTCTACGGTTGCGTTTAAGGATAACAGCAAGGCTCAAGCGACCATCGCTGCAACTAAAACGCTTAACGGCAATAGTCGCATTGGCGGCGCCATTGGTTATGCGGGCGATTATGGCTCGTCATTCAATGTTGCGGGCCTCGAAGTCGCCGGATCAATCGAAACTGGCGATTGCGCCGGCGGCAAGATTGCCCAAGTCGGTGGTCTTATCGGCTGCATCGCACAGAGTACCTACAATGCAGGGACAATAGCCAACTCAGCTGATAAGTACGTGAACATTTCGGGCCTTTCGTTCAATTCATTCGAAATGAAAGTCGGCAGGAACGGCGATAAGCTCAATGGCACGGGTGGTTTCTTGGGTTATAGCTGGGGCAACGCGGTCGTAACTATCGGAGATGAGAGCATTAACAAGAATGAAAACTCTTATGCTCTGAAAACGACCAACGCTTCTATAACCGCGACTGCGGATGATTCCAAGGAACTCGGTGGTCTTGTATACGCCGCGAGCGGCCACTGGATTATCAACAACTATGCCATCGATCTCTCGGGCACAACCATTAATGCGGGCGCCGCTCAGACGCTCGGCGTTCTAGTTTGCCGCGGCTGCAAGGTGGATGATAAGACGACATATGGCGTCGAGAGCTACCTAGGCCTGTACTTGGAGGACAGGGCTTATTGGGATACCGCCTATAGGGTGCCCACCGGCGAGGGGGCCATCGTTGCGTCGGGCGTAACGTCCTTCGATGAATGGGTTGGCAGCGGTGTAAAACCAAACAACGGCAGCAAGCTCATGGACGCCGACTGGAACACGGTCGTTTCGCTACACACACAGAAAAACAAGCTGGACATGGACGGCGATTCCACAAAAGACAACAGCTACCATAATCGCTCGTCTTTCGGTCGAAGCCAGAATACGAACGGCAATACCCGCTACTTCTACAACCTCGACATAGCCTCTAAGAATTGTGAAGGCGGCTTTAGTGGCAGTCAAATCGATACAGCGGAAAAGCTGCTCTTATGGTCTGCTTACCGTTATGCTCCCGAAGGTATTCGTTCGACAATCGTTCCCAATGGCACGACAGGGCTCGATGATTCCATAACCATAACGGGTACAATCGATTTGGCCGGCTACAGCTATTATCCCACTCAGCCGAGCGGAGAGGTGACGGTTGAGAATGCGACCATTACCTTCTGTTACTCCAAGATCAAGGCCGAGCAGAATGGCAACAAGCTAAATTCCGATGCTACCCAGCACGAGAACATGCACTGCGGTCTTTTTCGAACGGTGGCAAACGGCGATCTCACAGTAAAAAACGTCACTTTGCGTGGTACTGTTGGGCCCGTTATTAATGACGGAAAGAGCTCTGAAGACACTGATGGAGCAAGCGGAAGCTCTTCGGGCGCGCTCGTGTGCCGCTACGTGTATGGGTCCAGCGACGGCAATGGCACCAAGATTAGAAAGATCTCAATTGATGGTCTTACGCTCAACAATCTGATTGTCGACGGCGCCAACAGCGCCACGGATGCTAACGCCTATATGCCTCTGCTCATCAACGAGATGCAGAAGTACGTGAGCCTGAACGCGAAGAATATCAAGACTACTGGGTACACGAGTGACACCAAGGCGGCTACGTCGCTGTTCGGAAAGCTTGGTGTAGGCAGTGAGGCCGATCAGGTGACGGCAAAGTTTGAGCAAATCAGCTTGCCCAGCCAAAAGAACAAAACGATCTTCACCCATGCGAGCCTGCTGGAGAGTTTTGGCTACGGAAGCACGAGCACGGGCTCTGCGGACTACACCTTTACTAAGGCCGATGCCGATGCCGATGCAGGCAAGGTGACATACGGATCTGAGATTGATGGGAGTACGGAGTACCCGGGCAAGCAGCTTTGGTATTACGACGAAGCGACGTATGGTGCCGTGAGCGGCTATGTGACGGTTGATGGTAAGAAGGACGGTGACGTCAGGCCTTGGTTTGGTGGCTATCTTCCTTATGTTTATAAGGGAAAGGCCACCGAGAGCGGCGTCCAATATCATGAAATTAAAGTCAACCAGCGCATTCCAAAGCTGGTAGAGGGATGCGGCACATATGGCGATCCGTATGCCGTTAAGGACGCGACTGAGATGAACGCCATCGCCAACTACATCAACAACCAAACTGCGCTCGACGGTTGGGAGGTCACCATTGCCGTCAACCAGAGTACGCTCTGTACTCGCCGCAGCGACAATAAAACCGACAATGAGGTTACGTACGTCTATAAGCAGGCGAAAGACACTGGGAAGAAGTGGGAAAAGAAGACCGGCGACACCACAGATCCTTCGGCCACACTTTCCGACGAGATGATGCACCGCTATATCCAAAGCGCGTACTACAGTATTGAACCTACCGGGGGTAATACGATCACCCTCGACGGCGCATCGTTTGGCGGTTTTGGCAACAAAGCCAACCCGTTCCGTGGCGTCATCGTTGGCAACCCTAAAGGTGATAAAAAGGCAACCATCAAGATAGAGAATAACGAGGGTTCGCTTCGCGGCCTTATTCCCTATAGTTACGGCAGCGTGGTGCGCGATCTGAATATTCGCTATGTGAACGCGTCGGCGACTATTACTTATTCTGCCAAGGATGCCGACGGTGTTCCGACGTCGTTCTTCGGTGGCGTTATCGGCTGCATCCTTGGCGGCGATAACATTATCGACGGTGTGGCCGTGAATGGGACAACGCCCGATAACTCCACAACCGGCTTTACGGTTGCTGGTGGCGGAACTAAGCCACATCTTGTTCCCATCGGCGGTTACGTTGGTGCCATTGCGGGCGGCGGTGTGATCTTCCGCAATATGTCAGGGACGTCTTGGCGCGCTGGAACCAGCGACAAGTCTCAGGGTCTTGGAACGGGCAACTTCCGGCAGTACGACAATCCCTACGTTGGTCGTGTGATTGATGGCTATGCCTTTAGCGAGGGCTGCAAAGTCGAAAACGGTAACGCTAACTACAAGATCAACGAGCTCACAAACAAGGGAGCTGCCTGCGTCACTACCACGGGCACCGACAACAAGTATATCGGCACTGATGCCGAGGCACCCGTGACCACGGTGGAAAACGCCCAGGGCCTTTTGGTGCTCTCGGCCATCATTAGCTCGGGTGCGGGTGCTGGAGCGGCACATACTGACTACGCTAATTATGGCGTGTTCCGCGGCTCCAAGGCGTACTGGGGCAGCGATAAGCAGGACCCGGCGATAAACGGCTACCTGTTTGGCAACAAGGAATATGGTAAGGTGCGAAATGCCAGCTACGACTGCGTGGGCAAGCCTGCGAGCGCTTCCGGCGATTTCGAAACCGCCAAAAACGATGACCAGAAGGCCCCGGGCAAACAGGGGTGGCACGGCCCGCTCAACCATGATGACGATGTAAATTCGCCCTACCTGGTGGCGTCCTACGCTGCCGACTACCAAACGGGCTACGTGTGCGCGTCGAAATCGATCGGCATGAGCCTGGAGTTCAAGGAAAATGCCACCTATGATATGACTGGCTACGGCACGGGATACGTGGGTCTCAGCGGCCGTTACTATTCCAATGCTTGCAGCTCGAACGAGGCGTCCACCGATCGCGACCGCATCACGCCGCACGTGGCAACGATCGACGGCAACGGGGCCACCATCACGGTGGGCACCAAAGATGCCACTTACGGCGTCGTCGAATATGCCGATGACGACTATAAGGTCTCGGGCGTGGGCGGCCTATTCAGCACCGTGATGTTCACCTCAACCAATGTGGGGCAGAGCGTCACCGCGAATGACGGCGCTCAGGTCAAAGACCTCACCTTTAGTAACTGCAACGTATCGCTCACGTACAAAGACGCCAACGGTAGCATTGCCTCGGGACCGGCATCGAACGACCTCATCGGCACCGGCCTTTTGGCGGGCGCAACGGCCAACTACGACGGCAACACGCGCGGCGTCTACCGCAACGTACAGATGAAGAACTGCACCGTGTTGGGCGCAAAGAGCGTAGGAGGGCTTCTTGGCAGCTCGGGCCGTACCAGCCGAAGGACGGATAACGACGTGACCTATATGGTCAATTTCGGCTCCGGCACGCAGGCGCCCGCGAATCTCTGTGACTGCTCATACACTGGCCTTAGCGTCACGGGCGAGAAGTACGTTGGCGGCTATGTGGGTGCGATCGCCTCGCCGTGCGGCGTGTGGACAACCGCGGCCACAGGGGTATACGAGAAGACTATTGGCAAAAACTCGACCATAACCGCCACGGGTACAACACCCTACGTGGGCGGCGTGTTCGGTTATACCTCCAGTAACGTATCGGTGAACACCAAAATTGGCATCACGGAAGCCGTCGCATCGAGCACGGCAGTCATCTCTGGGGTAAATGTACTCGCCACCGGGTCGAACACCGATAAGTACATGGGCGCCGGCGGTGTGGTCGGAAGCGCCTATAGAGGCGTTATTTCTATAAGCAACGTGCGCATTGATGCCGGAGGCGATGCCAAGAGCGCCATCATCGGCGATGCCACCGGAACGAACAATAGCATCCGTAATGCGGGCGGCTTGATTGGCGAGGTCACGAGCAGTGGCAGCCCCAACACGTACTGGTTTGAGGGCTGTAGCGTCGAGAATATCAACATTGCCGGCACCGACCAATGCTCGGGCGGACTTATCGGCTACTACTTCAGCAATGTGAACATAGCCTGCAACAATATCGCGATTGAGAGCGCCACGATCAAGGGCAGGTGGAGCGGCGGTCTACTTGGCGCGATTAACAGCGGTGCCGACGTCATCAACGTCACCAACACAAAGGTATCTAACACAACGTTTGGCGGAACCTCCAACGGCGGCATTGCGGGCGACGGACGCGGCCAGTTCCATCTGGTAAACGTGCTCATGGACAGCAATACCTACAAATTGGGCTCTAAGCAGGGCGTGCTCTTAGGCGAGGTTGACACAAACGGCTATAGCCTCTCCGCAGCGGGCGTGAACGTAAAGCTCGGCAACGGCAAGACCACGCGTGATCTGCCGCCGATGGTTTACACGACCAATGCGGCCGCCGTAAACATGAAGTCGTATATCGCGTTTGGTGACTATAACGACACACTGGAAGCACCTGACAAGGGGATCACGCTCTACGGCGCGGACAATACCGCCACCACGGCAGCGAGCCCGTATGTGACCACGAGCCCCGTAAGCACGCTGGCGGCGCGTGCCTCCGACAACGACACCACCGATCGCTACCTGTTTGGCGACGGCGCCACCATCGACACCGCGGCGACCGTCCAGAGCGAGGCAGGCACCGGTGTTGCCGATCGCTACACCTACACGAATATCGGCGGCATTAATGACAACGGCGCCTATCAAAATAAGTCGAGCTACGATGCCTCATCCGTGGCCAGTAAGTTCAATTCGAATAATGATACAAGCAGCAACCAAGCCACAGCGGATTTCCCCGTTTTGGTGATCTCTGGCAACGACAACACGACGGTCAAGAGCTATCTAAACATCGTCACGAACGGCGGCTTCTCCGATGCCTGCAGATTGAATAACGAGAATGGCACCAATCCGCACGTGACGGCCAAAGCAGAGGTTTTCCAACTCAAGGACGGTGTGTTCGTTAAAGACGGTGACGCGTCGAACAATCCCACGCTTCGCGTAGTGAACAATGGCAAGAACAATATGTCGTTTAGCCCAAGCTCCGATTGGGACAACGGCAAAGGTCGCTTTACGCTCCTGACCGTTACCTTTACCGAGGCGGGTCAGAGCTACAACGTTCAGGTGCCGATCATCGTTAAGCGCAAGCTCGAGATCGATTTCACTGCAACGTATGATTACGGCACTCAATTTAAAGAAAAAGACTACGCTAACCTTGGAAAAGATGCACACGTGCTTACGAGCTTTGGCGAGCCGATGACGGGTCTGCTTACCTGGACATACAATTCTGCCAATGGGAAGGAAGTCGACTTTGGCTGGGACAGCTATATGGCTGCTGGCGGCTCGATGAAGGGGCTCGGCAAGAGTATCCTCTTCAATGGTGCCGACGGAAGGTTGCCCCAGGGCACCCAGCTTACGCTCATCGATGCGAACGTTGATGGCAAGGCCGGTGGCAGAGAGTATCACTATACGGTGGGCGAAGGCGGAGCAACGAGCGTTTCCCTGAGCGGAAACGACGGCTTTAAGGATTCTGCGGGCAATCCATATCAGGAGCGATGGCTGAGCGAGATCTTGGGTGTGTCGGCCACGCAGGATGGCGCCGGCACATGGACCGTGTGTGATAACGAGGCAGAGGCGACCGCTAAAGCGAAACTCGATGGCAAGTGGACGCTGTTTAAGGTTGCGGGTGCTGACGTTCCCAGCAACAGTCGCTATACGCTAAAGGTACCCAAGGAGAAGGATACCGGCAGAGAGAAGCGTGCATCGGAGAGCGTCTACCTAGTTGTCAACGTGCCCAAGTCGGGCGACGGCGTGACGCAAGCTAGTATCAACGGTTTTACGGCTTCGTCTATTGACTCGAATTCTTCGGGTGGCCGCATATCTTGGAATCTGCATCATGTTTTACGCACCGATGGCAGCGACGATATTCAAAACAGTACGGCATCGACATACAGCATCTTGTCCAATTATGAGCAGAATGTAGTCGACAAAAAAGATGGGGCGTGCATTCCGGTTTCGAAGTCGGAGGACGGTGCCGCCTACGTTCTTTCTCTCGATGTCATGGATACGGTTACGTTTAGCCCGAGCCAATACTATACAGAGAGCGACCATCTGTTCTATCAGCTCGATACATCGCTGTGTCGCTATGGCGCCAACAACAACCTAATGGGAGTAAGCAGTTTCCCGAGCGGAACTTCGGCAATTGCGAAGTTCTATGTTGCCATCGGCAATCAGAACTACAGGCGGAGTGGCAGCGATTGGGAGCCGTATGACGCTTCGACGCCTGCGTTTACACAGATTGTGACGGATACGGGTGATGACTCACTGAGGCTCACGCTCGACCATGACCTTGCCGGAATCCGCAAGCGTGCAGCGGGCGGATCCTTTACCGTGCGTACGGTAGTGGAAGAGATTCGCCTTACGCCGGACGGCTGCAACAAGGTTATCTCCCTGTCCAAGCAGTCTGGCGAGGACGCCTGTACCAAGATGTCCTATACCGCCAAGCTTTCGACGTGTAAGGAAGGCCTTAATACCTCGAGCCTGACGCAGACGAAGCGCGGTAACGTCGGGTACTATCGCATGGACACGGGTGATACGACCATTACGCTTTCTGCGCCAGATAAGTCGCAGCTTGGCATTAACGTGGACGACCTGCGTCCGATCGCGAATGGCACGATTGGTCTGGGTGCCACGTATGAACTGGGTGGACTCAGCAACGCCGCCGAGGCAATTGCGAACGCAGACTCTGTTGTGTACACGCTCTCGCTTCAGCGCCGCGGAACCGACGGCACGTATGAGAGCGTAACGGATGATATCTCAAACTACGTAACAGTGACGGAGAGTAAGCTTGCCGCGGTCGCTCCCTCCGGTAGCACGATCACCTTCACTGACTCGAAGGAGAACGGCAAGTTCAAAACGAAGAACGGTAATACGACGTTTAGCCTGCCCTTTACCGTTAAGGTCAACACGCAGGTTGAACAGCGTGAGCAGTTCTACGCGAACTATCGCTTGGTGATGACAGCGAGCCTGGTTAAGGGTGACGTGGCGAGCGCAACGCCTCAATCGCCCGACTATGTGACCTATACGCTCACGAGGGTGAACCTCAACGGCATCGACCACTAGTTCCGAAGCCAACTGGCTTCGCAAAGGGGGCGGCAACCACCCGGTTGCCGCCCCTTTTCTTGTTCTCCTGGCCTGCTGCTGCCCCAGCTTCCCACCTAGCTTTCCAGCTTTCCACCTTAGGTGGTAAGTTAAGTGGAAAGCTGGAAAGCTAGGTGGAAAGCTGGAAAGTAAGTGGAAAGTTGACATGTAGGTGCGGGCTGACGAGGGGTTAATAATTGCACAAACCATACCAGCCAAACAAAAAGATACCAATCTGGTTGGTAAAACACCGTCAATGAGCCGCGAGCCAACTAGCTGCGTAAATAAAACCTAAAGAACTGTTACAAATTAATGGCAAATGTCCAGATGCCACCGTTGCAATTTTCAATTAACTGCTACGCGCAAACAGCAAAATGCTACTATCTAACATGCACGTAAGAAAACAGGTAAACGTTTAGGGCTAAGAAGTGGCGGGGATGTCAGAAGCAACAAGGACTCGCACGCATGCGCCCGAGGTTAGGCAGCGCGCCGTCGAGATCCTCCAAGAGGGGGTCGGTCATCGCACCCTCGCCGCGGAGCTTGGCATTCCCCAGGCCACGGCTCGTCAGTGGGCCCGCGCGTATGCCGTGGGCGGTGCCGACGCCGTTCTCAACGCCGGTTCGCATCATCACACCTATTCGTACGAAGTTAAGCTCGCCGTGGTCAAGGACCGCTTGGAAAACGGCTTAACGGTTCGCGAGGCCATGATCAAGCACAAGATTCCCAGCGAGTCTTCGGTCAAGGCTTGGTGCCGCCAGTATCGCGAGAGCGGTGAGTCCGCGCTGGTTGATAAGCCGCGCGGTCGCAAGCCGCGCGTTAAAAAGGCGGAATAGCGAACGGGATGGTGCGCCCACAGGGGCGCATTTTTCTTGCCGCGCCAACTTTTTGGACCGTCGTGAGCCTACTGGAACATCCTCCAAAGTGGTTAATAAACCGCGCGCAGTGGCCCGTGCGCCCGCCGCCGCGATAGGGGGAGCGTCGCCTCTCTGCTCCAAAGCGGACAGACTCGTTACCCCGTACGCCTAAAACTCCTCAGTTGACCGAAAACCCGCCGCCGCTACTCCTCAACTGAGCTATAACGTTAAACAATTGCAGCGTTTTTGCATGGGGGAGTGATGGTATGACGCTACTGTATTTCCTTACCCTGTTTCCGCTGGTACCGGCGCTGGGCATGCTGCTCGCGCGCGGTGACCGCGCCCGCGATGCGCTAGGGCTTGTAGGCTCTGGCATCATTATGGCGGTGACGGTTGTAGTCGCCGTCATGTTTTTTGGCACGGGCCCGCAGAGCTTCGAGGTTGCCCCCGGCACCTCGCATGTGCTCTCGATCATCAGCTCCGTCATCGACGTGATCCTGTGCGCCGTCATCCTGTACAACGCGCGTAAATATAAGAGCACGCTCACCACGGTGCTCGGCGTGGTGCAGCTGGTGGGTTCGGTTGCCTTCGCTGCTATGACACTGCCCGCGGCCGAGGTTGTCACCGCCACGCCGCTCTACCTGGATTACATGAGTGTGATCATGGTGCTTGCCGTCGGCATTGTCGGCAGCCTTATCTGCGTGTACGCCCTGGGCTACATGAAGGACTTCCAGGCCCACGACGAGCACGAGGCAGCGCTGCGCGGGCAGACCGCGCCCGACCGTCGCCCGCAGTTCCTGGCGCTCATGTTTCTGTTCCTCTCGGCCATGTTCGTCATCGTGACGAGCGACAACCTGGAGTGGCTGTTCTGCGGCTGGGAAATCACCACCGTGTGCTCGTTCCTCATGATTGGCTACACGCGCACGCCCGAGGCCATCAAAAACGCCTTTACCCAGATCATCCTCAACATGCTGGGCGGCATCGCGTTTTTGGCGGGCCTTATGTTCTTGCACCTTAACGGCATGCCGCTGACCATCTCGGGCATGATTGAGCTTTCCGGCGCCGGCACCACGCAGTCCGCGCTCCTGGTGATGCCGGTCGTCCTGCTATCGCTCGCCGCCCTTACCAAGGCCGCGCAGATGCCGTTCCATACCTGGTTGCTCGGTGCTATGGTTGCTCCCACTCCCACGAGCGCCCTGCTGCACTCGTCCACCATGGTCAAGGCCGGCGTGTTCCTGATGGTCAAGCTGAGTCCGCTCTATGCCATCTATCCCGTGACCGGCTTTATGGTCACGAGCGTGGGTGCCATCACGTTTTTGCTCGCCGCCCTCATGGCCATCTCGCAGAGCAACGCCAAACGCGTGCTCGCGTACTCCACCATCTCCAACCTGGGCCTCATCAGTGCCTGCCTGGGCGTCGGCGCGCCCGAGGCCGTGTGGGCCGCTATCTTTCTGATCCTGTTCCACACGGTGGCCAAGTCGCTGCTGTTCCTGTGCGTGGGCACGGCCGAGCATCATATCGGCAGCCGCAATATCGAGGACATGGACGGTATGTTCAGCCGCATGCCGCACCTGACGCGTCTGATGATGCTGGGCATCATGGGCATGTTCGTGGCGCCGTTTGGCATGCTCGTGTCCAAGTGGGGTGCCCTGGTGGCGTTCGCGCAGACTGGCAACGTGCTTATGATCATGGTGCTGGCCTTTGGCTCGGCCGCGACGTTCTTCTTCTGGGGTAAGTGGCTTGCCAAGCTTTCGGGCGTCGACCCCACGGCTCAAAACGTTGAGGTCAATGTCCATAAGACCGAATGGATGGCGCTCAATACCATCGCCGCGCTGCTGATTCTGTGCTGCGTGGCGTTCCCGGTTATCTCGAGCGGTCTGGTGTCGCCTTACTTGGCCATGGTGTTTGGCCGCGTGCCGTACGTTATTGGCAAGGACGCCATGTATCTGATGGTGGTTATCGTGGCGTTTATCGCCGTGGTGCTGCTGACTTCATTCCGCGTGAGCAACAAACCGCACGTAAACGTATATCTTTCGGGTGTGGGAACCGACAAATATCGCCATTTCCGCGGCTCGATGGGACGCGAGGTGAAGGCCGAAAAGCGCAATTGGTACTCGGAGGACGCCCTTGGCGAGAAGCGTATTGGCCCCGCGGGTAGCGTCGTGTGCTGCAGCATTATCTTGTTTGCGCTGCTGTGTTGCGCGTGGATTGGGCCCGAGAGACTTGCCATGAGCGCGCCCTCGGTGCTGCGCGGTAAGTATTTCGAAGGTTCGGGTGTCGTGGGCATTTTTATTGGCACCGTGGCGTTTGCCTTGATTGCGCCGCTTGTGGGTGGCCTGATTGACGGCCTTGACCGCAAGCTTTCGGCCCGCATGCAGGGCCGCGTGGGCCCGCGCCTGCTGCAACCCTTCTTCGACGTTGCCAAGCTGCTGCGCAAGGCCCCTGCCAGCGTAAACACCATGGACGATACCTACATGGCGTGCGCGCTCATCTTTACCGTCGTGGGCGGCGGCATCTTTGTGTCGGGTTCCAACACGCTGCTGTGCGCCTTTATGGTGACGCTCGCCGCGATCTTTGTGGTGCTGGCGTCCGCCTCGACGCAAAGTCCGTTTGCCCAGGTCGGCGCCGACCGCGAGCTGCTGCAGGTTATGAGTTACGAGCCCGCCGTTCTGCTGATGAGCGTGGGCCTGTACCTTGCCACCGACAGCTTCGATTCCATCGCCGTGACGGGGCAGTCGGCCCCCATCATCGTGTACAGCGCGCCCATTTTCCTCGCGCTGCTCGCGGTGCTTACCATCAAGCTGCGTAAGTCGCCGTTTGACCTTTCGTACTCGCATCACGCACATCAGGAGATTGTCCAGGGCGTCGCCACCGAGATGAGCGGCGGCACGCTGGCCAAGATGACCCTTATGCACTGGTGCGAGACCGTGCTGTTTTTGATGTGGGTGGGCATGTTCTTTGTTTGGGACAACCCGGTGAGCTGGGTCGTAGCCCTGGTCGTGATGGTCGCGACGTATTTTGTCGAGGTGCTGATCGACAACACCTTCGCGCGCAGCACCTGGCGCAGCTGCTTTAAGCTCGGATGGGGCGTGGCGCTGGTGTTTGGCCTGCTCAACCTTATGCCCATTCTCGTCGACGTGTTTATTTAGGAGGCGGCATCCATGGATCATAAAATGTCGCGCTCGCCGTGGGTTATTCATTACGACGGCTCGAGCTGCAACGGATGCGATATCGAGGTGCTGGCCTCGCTCACCCCACTGTTTGATGCGGAGCGTTTTGGTGTGGTCAACACCGGCAATCCCAAGCATGCGGATATCTTTTTGGTGACGGGGTCGGTCAACGCGCAGAATCTGCCCGTCGTGCGCCAGATCTACAACCAGATGCTCGAGCCCAAGTGCGTGGTGGCCTGTGGCATTTGCGCATGCTCGGGCGGCGTGTTCCGCGATGCCTACAACGTGATCGGTGGCGTAGACCGCGCGATTCCCGTGGACGTGTACGCGCCCGGATGCGCCATTCGCCCCGAGACCGTGATCGATGCCATTGTGGAGGCGTGCGGCATCCTGGATCAGAAGGAGGCCGTGATGCGCGCTGGTGGCGATCCGCTTACCGTGGGCGGTGCCGCTACCTGGGATGGTGGCGTCGAGCTGGGCGAGGACGGGTTTGTGGCTGCGGCGGGGGCCGGGGCCGGTGTCGACGCAGGCACGGCTGACGGTGTGCTCGCCGCTGCAAAGGAGGCCGAGTAATGCAAAAGGCAATCTATACCACCGTCGGGATCGACGAGCTCCTGGCGCATGTGCAGGCGCTCAAGGGCGCCGGCGCGCGCTTTGTGCAGATGCATGCCGAGCGCTGTGTCGACGACGGCTCGTATCGCCTGGTCTATACGTTCATCAACGTTCGTGCTGCGCAAGAGCAGATCGCGCAGGACGGCAACTATGCGATTGAGAACCTGGTGGTCGAGGGCATCGACCGGTACCAGGAGATTCCGTCCATCAGCTCGTATTATCCGGCGGTGTTCCCGTTTGAGAACGAGGCGCATGACCTGTTTGGTCTTGCCATCACCGACATGCAGGTCGACTTTAACGGCTTTTTCTACCAGGTCTCGACCGCCGAGCCCATGAGTGTGATCACGCCTGAGGTGAAAGCTGCGCGCGAGAAGGCTATGAAGGTCCGCGCCGCCGCCGAGGCCAAGGCGCGCAAGGCCGCAGCCGAGAAGGCCACTGCCGCTGCTGCTGCGGGGGAGGGCGCTGCGGGCGCTACCGTCGCTCAGCCCGCTGCGGCTGCCGGCTCCGATGCTCAGCATGACGATGCCGCTGCCAAGGCCGCGCTCAAGGCCGCCGAGATGGAGGCAAAGCTCGCCGCCATGGATCCCGAGAAAGCGGCCAAGGTCCGTGCGGCGCTTGCCGCCAAGGCCGCCCGCGACAAGCAGAAAGAGGAGGCGTAAGGTCCATGGCACATCGTTCCGTTATTCCGTTTGGCCCGCAGCACCCGGTGCTGCCCGAGCCGCTCCACCTGGACCTGGTGATCGAGGACGACCGCGTCATCGAGGCAATTCCGCAGATCGGCTTTGTGCACCGCGGACTCGAGAAGCTCATCGAAAAGCGCGATATGCATCAGTTTGGCTACATCGCCGAGCGCATCTGCGGCATCTGCGCCGTGGGCCACAGTTGCGGCTATGCCAGCGCCTGCGAGCGTATGCTCGGCATCGAGGTGCCCGGCCGCGTGCGGTATATCCGCACCATTTTGCATGAGCTTTCGCGCATTCACTCGCACCTGCTGTGGCTGGGCCTGCTCGCCGATGCCTTTGGCTTCGAGGCGCTGTTCTATCGTTCGTGGACCCTGCGCGAGCAGATCCTCAAGATCTTTGAGAGCACGTGCGGCGGTCGCGTGATCCTTTCGATTAACGAGATCGGCGGCCTAAAGCACGACATTGAGGACTCCGAGCTGGCTGGCATTGTCCAGACGCTCGATGCCATGCGTCCCGACTACGAGGCCCTGGTGCATACGTTTTTGGACGACGTCAGCTGTGGCGAGCGCCTGCATGGCGTGGGCGTGATCAGCAAGAAGGACGCGCTGGATCTGTCGATGGTCGGCCCGTTTGGGCGCGCCTCGGGCGTGGACTACGACGTGCGCATGTTTAGCGACGGTGCCTATGCGGACCTGGCTGCGTTTGAGCCGGTTGTCGCCACCGATGGCGATTGCTATGCCCGCTGCCAGGTGCGCTGTGCCGAGGTCACGCAGGCCATGGACATCATTAAGGAGCTTGTGGGCAAGATTCCGCACGACGGGATCGGCGGGCGCACCAAGCTTACGCCGGCCGACGGCGCACGCGGCGAGGTTGTGATTGAGCAGCCGCGCGGCGAGGCGTATTACTATGTGCGCGGTAACGGCACCAAGAACCTGGACCGCTTCCGCGTGCGCACGCCGACGTCGCAGAACCTGGCGGGTCTGACACATGCGCTGCAGGGCGTGCTCCTTGCCAACGTGCCCATGATTATCCTGACCATCGACCCCTGCATTAGCTGCACGGAAAGGTAGGCGCGGCATGAGTTTGCTGACATTTGCCAAGACGGCCTTGGGCTCTATGGTCAAGCAGCCGGTAACGGTGTGCTATCCGCAGGAGAAGCTCGCGGCACCCGAGCGCTTGCGCGGGCATATCGTCAACGACATGGACGCGTGCATCTGCTGCGGCATGTGTGCGCGTCGCTGTCCGGCGGGCGCGCTCGCAGTCGATCGCAAGGGTGGAACGTGGTCGATCGACCCGTATGCCTGCGTGGTGTGCGGTGAGTGCATCGAGAGCTGCCCCAAGCACTGCCTGACTATGGACACCGCCCGCACCCCAGTCGCAGCGGACAAGACTCCCACAGTAGAAACCAAGCCGGAGTAGCGCAGGGGTAGAACTGGAATAGGGGCCGGCGGGGCAAAAATGCCCCCCCGGCCCCGCGCGTGAGCGCGCGGTTGTGCCGCTGCGAACAAAACTATGCCGGATTACGGGACTGGATAGCGAACCTCCGACCATACAGAAAATCGCAAAAACAAACCCGCAGGTAGATAGCCTGTTGTTTTTCAAAAATAGGGGGTATGGATGAGGGCTCCGACTTTAGCTCCGTAATCCGGCGTAGTTTTGGAATGGTAGCATATCCGTAACAGCCCTTTAACTCCCGTGGACGGAGGAAAACGGACTATTTTGGCCTCGCGAGGGCTATCGCGTGACTCGTCTGCCACGAAATGGGCCCATCTACTACGTTTAGGCGGCAGCCCTCGACCACGGCAAGCAATGCGAAATGAAAACCGCAGGTAGAACGCCTGCGATTTTTCATGAATAGCGGTTATGGTCGGGGGTATCGAGTCAAACGTAGTAGATGGGCCCATTTCGTGGCGAGCGCCGTCAGCCGATCTCCGCGGGCGGAAGAAAGCAGATCATTTTGGTCCCGCGAGCCTTGCGGAGGCGCTCGTGCAGGGCCGACCGAACAAAACTATGCCGGTTTACTACGACGAATTCGACATTCCCGACCATGACTGCATTTTTCTAAATATCGCAAGCGTTCTACCTGCGGTTTTGCAAGCGCTCAATTTGCCGTGATCGAAGGTGGGCGATTCATCGTAGTAAACCGACATAGTTTTGAAATGGCATTAAATCGGTAACAGCCATTTTACTCTGCCGGGGCGGTCAATCTTCGGGCAACTGCCCTCGCAGGTAGGCGATGGCGATCTGCGTACGGTTGCGCAGGTCCATTTTGGCCAGGATCGAGCTGATGTGGTTGCGCACGGTGCCTTCGCCCATGTAGGCTGTGGCGGCGATCTCCCTGTTGTCGAGACCGCGGGCGATGAGCTCGGCGACTTCGAACTCGCGGTCGGTCAGACCGGCAAAGGCCGCGGGCCGGCGGGTCGCACCGGCTTCAGCGTCCGCCCCATCAAAGTCGACATCCTCGATCGCCTTACCCTCGAGCACGCGTTTACCGTCCATGACCTGCGCCAACGCCGGTGGAATGGCGGAGACATCGGTTTTGATCAGATAGCCGCGGGCGCCCAGTTTAAGCGCCGACACAATGTACTCGTCATCCGAGAATGTCGTCAGAAACACCACGCGCGCCGCAGGGTCGCGCTCAAGGATCTCGCGTGCCGCCGAAAGTCCGTCGCGCCCCGGCATCTGAATGTCGAGCAGCGCGATGTCGGGCGTGTGCTCAGCGTAGAGCGCGACCGCGTCGTCGCCATTGGCGCCGGTACCCACCACCTCGATCTGCGGCTGGGCGCCTAGGATAATCTTGAGTGAATCGACTACCAAGTGGTCGTCATCGACAACTATGAGCCTCATCGGTCCTCATCTCCTTGCTGTTTGGGAACGGTGGCAAACACGCGCCAGCCGCCGGCGCCGGCGCGCGGACCGGCGGTGAAGGTGCCGCCAAGCGCCTCGATGCGCTCGCGCATGGAGGCGAGCCCCATGCCCTCCGCGGCGCCACGGCCGATTGCTTGGACCCCGCCCACGCCATCGTCGGTAACGATGAGCTGGTAAAACGACGGATGCTCCATGCATCGTGCGGTGACGGTCTGGGCGCAAGCGTGGCGCATGGTGTTGGAGAGCGCCTCGCGCAGGACCGCCGCAAAGCAGTTGGCGACGTTGGCGGGCGCATGCTCGGCCAAAACTTCAAGCTCAATCTGTGGGCCGCTGTCCGAGCGTACGCCTTCAACGATGCGCTCGAGCTGCACGGAGAGGTTGGTTGCATTGTCGTTGAGCGCGTGGACGCTGGCGCGCACGAGCTGGAGCGCCTCGTCAACCGTGCGTTTGACATCGGCGAAATCGGCGGCGACGCCGGGCTCGTTGGCGTGGACCACGCGCAAGGCTTCGGTTTGGAGCGAAGCGCGCGTGAGCTGGTGGCCCACGTTATCGTGGATCTCGCGCGCGATGCGGGCGCGTTCGGCGAGCGTTGCGAGCTCGACTTCGTAGTCCTGGCGGTCGGCGAGGTCGCGGTTGCGTGCCTCGAGTACCAGGGCGCGTTCTTGCAGCTTGTCGCGGGTGCGACGCATGCGATCCTGTTCGCGCTCCAGCTGCGCGGTGCGCAGCGACAGCAACGTGGCAGCGATCGAAAGGATGGCGGTTAGCAACAGCGTTCGGGTGGTGAGCACGCCGCCACGAAGGTCCGCGACAAGCGCGCAGACAAACACGGCGCCAATCGCCAGCGCGGGCCAGATGCGTTCACGGCGCACGCGTCGCGCGATGTCATAGAAGGCAAGGGGTGCGAACGGCATAAATGGCGGCACGAAGACGGCAGCGATGATGTAAGCGTAGCTCGCGGCCTCGCTCGCGCGATGGGCGTGTTCTTCTCGTGCGACTTCCGACGCCGAGGTGGCCATAACGCCAAGGCAAAACGCCACAACCAGACGAGCGTCCACGGCAAGACCCATGGCGGCCGCAATACAGCACGCCAGCACAATCGATTTGTCGAAAAGCCTGTTCATACGGGTATTGTACGCGATGCTGCGCGCGGGGGAGGCGCCGCCCGGGGCAACCGTGACATTCCTCCCGCGCGGCAAAGCGGCGTCGATCGCTCGCGCGAGCGGGGGTTTCGCCTCTGCCCCCTCGCACTCGTGACAAAGCTCACTGGTGCGCGCCGTCCTCTCCTGCGATGATGCAATCGTACCGGGCCACGACCAACAGAAGGGCCGCCTCATGACAGATATCGTCCACGTCGAAAACCTCGTCAAGCGCTACGACGATCTTATCGCGCTCGACCACTTTAACCTGAGTATTGCCCCTGGCGAGATCTTTGGCCTGCTGGGCCCCAACGGCTCGGGCAAGACCACGTCCATCAACTGCATCCTGCAGCTGCTCGCTTACGACAAGGGCACCATCGAGCTGTTCGGCGAGCCCATGACGCCCACCCGCTACGACCTTAAGCGTCGCGTCGGCGTGGTGCCACAGCAGGTGGCGGTGTTTGACGAGCTCACCGTGCGCGAAAACATCGACTATTTCTGCAGCCTCTACGTCAACGACCGCAAGCGCCGCCGCGCGCTGGTGGACGAGGCGATCGACTTTGTCGGCTTGGGCGACTTTACCAAGTTTCGCCCCGGAAAGCTCTCGGGCGGCTTGGCACGCCGTCTCAACATTGCCTGCGGCATCGCGCACAAGCCCGAGCTCATCTTCTTTGACGAGCCCACAGTGGCAGTCGATCCGCAGAGCCGCAACGCCATTCTGGAGGGCATCTGCCGCCTGCGCGACGAGGGCGCCACGGTGGTGTATACCAGCCATTACATGGAGGAGGTCGAGCAGATCTGCAGCCGCATCATGATCATGGACGGCGGCCGCGTGCTGGCGCAGGGCACCAACGACGAGCTCAAGCGCATGATTCAGATGGGCGAGCGCGTGACCGTCGAGGTCGGCGCCGTCGAGCCCGCCACGGTCGAGCGGCTGCGCGCTCTGGAGCACGTGCTTTCGGTTGAGCTGTCCGGCGGCGAGCTCATCTGCACCTGCGAGGCGAGCCCACATAATCTGGTCGACATCCTTGACACGCTGCGCGCCGCCGACGTGGCACTCGGTCGCGTGTGGAGCGAGCCGCCGACCCTCAACGACGTGTTCCTCGAGATCACCGGCCGCGAGCTACGCGACTAGGGGGCAGCCATGATCAACACCATCATTATCACGGTCAAGACGCTGCTGCGCCGGCCGAGCACATGGGTCTGGGGCGCGCTCTTTCCCATTGCGCTTTCCACGATGTTCATGTTTATGTTTGCGAACCTCAGCTCCGACGGCAAGGTCGATCCGGTGCCGGTAGCCGTTGTCGCCGACGAGGCCTGGGACGCTTCGACCTTTAAGGACGTGGCGACGTCGCTTGCCAAGGAGGGCGACGACCAGCTGCTTAAGATCCACGAGTGCGACGACGCGGCCGAGGCGAACCATGCGCTCAAGTCCGGCGAGGTTGCGGGCGTCTACGCGGTCGACGACGCGGGCGCGCCCAAGCTTACGTTGCTTTCGAGCTACGATAGCTCGCGCGCCAGTACGGTGCTCACCGACCGCAGCATCCTGGAGACGGTGGCGAGCTCGTATACGCAAAATGCCGAGCTCATGCGCCAGATTGCCCAGGACAACCCGGCGGCGCTCGCCGACCCGGAGGCGGTTGCGCGCGCCCTGTCGCTTAAGGGCGGCACTCGCCGCGTGAGCCTTACGCGCACCACGCCCGACGGTACGACCATCTACTATTACGCGCTCTTTGGCCTGGTCGCGATGATGTCTTCCGAGTTTGCGGCCCTGGCCGTCGTCGATCTGCAGCCCAATCTGTCCGGCCTCGGCGCGCGCCGCTGCGTGGGCGGCGTCTCCAAGACGGCGTCGCTGGCCGGCATTTTTGTCGGCTCGTGGCTGGTCTCATTTGCCTCGATGGCGATCGCGATCGGCTACGTGCGCCTGGTGGTCGGCATCGACTTTGGCGGGCGCGAGGGGCTGTGCCTGGCGGGCGGCACCGCATCTGCGCTTGCTGCCACGGGCCTGGGGCTTTTTGTGGGGACGCTTCCCGTTAAGGGCGGCAAGGCGTCCAAATCGGGCATCCTCACGGGCTTTGCCACCACGTGCGCCCTGTTCGCCGGACTCTACGGCGAGCCGGCGATGGCGCTTGCCGACGATGTTGCCCGCGCCTGTCCGGCCGAGTGCTGGCTCAACCCCGTCAAGCTCATCTGCGATATGTTCAACCGCCTGTATTTCTTTGAGGATCTGGGTCCCTTTGTCGTTCGCGCCGGTGCGCTTGTCCTCATGGCCCTGGTGTTTGTCGCCGCCGCTACGCTGATCTTTGGAAGGAGCCGCTATGAGCACCTTTAAGACCGCGCTTCGCATGGCGCTCGCGCACCCGTTCTACCTGCTCATCTACACGGTGTTCATTTCACTCATGGGCGTGTTCATTGCGGCCTCGGTCAGCTGGAACTCGTCGCAGCTGACCGAGTACAAGCCCTACGACGCCAACGTGATTGTGGTCGACCGCGACGGCAGCGATCTTTCGCGTGCGCTTACCAGGCACCTGGGTTCGCGCTTTGACCTGGTCACGGGCGTCGGCGACGACACGTACGACCTTGCGGACGCGCTCTCCAAGAGCAACAGCGCCAAGGGCAGCGCCGACTGCGTGTTCTTTATCCCGGAGGGGTTTGAGGACGATCTTGTTGCGGCCGCCCGTGCGGGGGAGGACTTGCCCAAGCTCGATGTGACCTACGGTTCCGGCACCATGGCGGCGGCGCTTTCGTCTGCCGAGGTTTCGCGGTGGATCTCGCTCGCGGGCGCTGCGGCGGTGCTTGAGCCTGCTGCCTCCGGGGCCAGTGTCGCCAAGACCGCCGAGCACGCCGCCGCAAAGCGCGCGGAGGTCCAGATCGAGCAGGTCAAGGTTGACTCGACTGCCGCAGCCACGCTCGAGTCGTACTTCAACTTTGGCGCGTACGCGATCATCTCATCGGTCATCGTTTCGGTGGGACTGGTGTTTTCGGGTATGAACGAGCCCGAGCGCGTGCGCCGCATGGAGGCCGGCCCGGTCTCCGAGCGCCAGCGTTCGCTTGCTGTGTTCGCGGCTGCCGCGGTGCTTACCGTCTGCATCTGGTTCGTGTCGAGCATGGTGGGTGTCGTGGGCTTTGCCGGCGCGGTCGCCGAGGTCGGTGTGGGTCGCGTGTGCCTGGCGCTGGCGGCGACGCTTGCCCTGGCGTGCACGCCGCTGGCCGTTGGCTTTACCCTGTCGAGCTTGGGCGCGCGCGAGGAGCTGATCAACGGCGTGGGCAACTTACTCGGCATGCTCATGACGTTTTTGGGCGGCGCCTGGATGCCGCTGTCGCTCATGGGCTCGGCCGTGCAGACGGTGGCGCACTTTGTGCCGACGTTTTGGGTGAACGACGCGATCGGCAAGGCGCTTGCCTCGGATCTAACGGCCACCGTGTTGGGCGACATCGCCTGCGACCTGGGCGTCACGGTGCTCTTCGCCGCCGCCATCGCCGCCGTAGGCCTGGCCCTCACCCGCGCCAAATCCCACGCCTAGCTACCTGGTCATCGGGGACGTTCTTAAACGGCTAGTCATCGGAGACAGTCTTTGTCGATTCGCCGGCCCGCCGGTCGTGCCGGCAAGGACTGTCCCAATATGTCGGCACTTGGGGACGTTCCTTTCCTGCCGGCACTTGGGGACAGTCCCGGCATTCATTGGGGACAGACTTAAATGAGTGGTTTCAGTCATTTAAGTCTGTCCCCAATGAGTACCCAATGACTGGTTTGGAAAAAATCGCGCCTGTCGCTTAAAAATAGTTCGCCTGGGTTTACTATTACCCTAGAAAAGTAGCAGAAGGCTAACAACGGGGGATAGCATGTCGACAAAGCAAGCCTATGTCCAGGTCAGCGGGCTCAGGAAACACTACGGCGACGGTGATGCGCGCCTGACGGTACTCGATGGCATCGACACGTCCATCAACCGCGGCGAGATCTGCGTCATGCTGGGGCCCTCGGGCTCGGGCAAGTCGACCTTTCTCAACCTGATCGGCGGCCTGGAGGATGCCGACGGTGGCTCCATCATGGTGGACGGCTGCGACCTCACGGTGCTCAAACCTACCGATCTGGGCGAGTATCGCCGCCGTGAGCTGGGTTTTGTCTTCCAGTTCTACAACCTGGTGCCCGATCTCACCATCAAGGAGAACATCGAGGTCACGGCGCACCTGTCCAAAAACCCGCTCAATGTCGACGACCTGCTGCGTTCGCTGGGCCTCTACGAGCACCGCAACAAGTTCCCGCGCCAGGTCTCGGGCGGCCAACAGCAGCGTTGCGCCATCGGCCGCGCACTCGTCAAAAACCCGGGCCTGCTGCTGTGCGACGAGCCCACCGGCGCGCTTGACTACAAGACATCCAAGGAAATCTTGCAGCTCATGGAGGATGTTAACCGCACCTACGGCTGCACCATCATCATCGTCACCCACAACGCCGCCATCGCCCGCATGGCCAACCGCGTGCTGCGCCTGCGCGACGGCCGCATCGTCGAGGATGGGCTCAACGAGTCGCCCGTTGCGGCCGCCGAGCTCGATTGGTAGGCGATGCCATGACACCTCTCGCAAAGCGACTCCCGCGCGAGCTGCGCCGCAATATCGGCAAGTACCTGGGCATCTTTTTGCTTATGTGCGGGAGCATCGCTCTCACCTCGGGCTTTTTGCTCGCGGCGCATTCCATCGGTTGCCTTATCGACGACATGCGCGATGCGTACACGATTGAGGACGGCCGCGTGACCACCTCCTTCGAGGCTACCGACGACCAGCTCAAGGCAGCCGAGGACGCAGCCGACGACGTCGGCGGCGTCACGCTCTACAAGAATTTCTCCATCGACGCCATCATCAAAAAGACCGCCGGCGACGACGGCACCAAGCGCACGTTGCGCACCTATGCGCACCGCACCAAGGTCGATATCGCGTCCTACTGCGAAGGCAAGCAGCCCAAGACGGACGATGAGGTGGCTATCGACCGAGTTTTTGCCACCAACAACGACCTTGTCGTGGGCGATAAGGTTGAGCTTGAGGGCCGCACCTACACCATCTGCGGCATCATGACCCAGCCCGATGGCCAGGCGCTGTTCCTCAACAATTCGGACTTTACGGTGAACACCATCACCTATGGTGTGGCCGAGGTCACCGACGCCGGCTTTGCCGCGCTCGAGGATGCCGGTGGTGCACCTGCCTACACCTACTCCTTTGCTTTTACCGATCGCGACCTCCCCACCGCGGATCGCATCGATGCGGAGCAGGATATGGTCGAGGCGCTGACCGATGCCGATGCGCGCGTGGACGATCTGATCGACGCCGATTCCAACCAGGGTATTGGCTACGCGCGCGACGACGTAGACGGCGACTCCATGATGTGGATGACGCTGCTCAACATTATCATCGTGATCATGGCGTTCGTCTTTGTGGTCCTTACCGACGCCACCATCGAGGAGGAGAGCGCCATCATTGGCACGCTGCTCGCCAGCGGCTATCGCCGCCGCGAGATCGTGCTGCACTACCTGGCACTTCCCGCCATCGTGGGCGTGGTCGCGGCGCTTTTGGGCACCGCGCTCGGCGTCGCGTTCTTTACCGAGCCCATGCGCGGCCTCTATTACGGTTCGTACAGCCTGCCTCCCTTCCAGGTGTACTGGAGCTGGGAGATTTTTGTGAAGTGCGCCGTGGTTCCCGCTGCCGCGCTCATCCTCATCACGCTGGTGGGCCTGCTTCGCAAGATGGGCAAGACGCCGTTGCAGTTCCTTCGTCACGAGGCGAGCGGCAAATCGGGCACCAAGCGCGGCCTGCAGCTGCCGGAGCGCATGGGCTTTGTCTCGCGCTTTCGCCTGCGCATCTTCCTGCGCAACCTGGGCAACTTCGCCACGCTCTTCGTGGGCATTGCGTTTGCCTCGCTGCTGCTGCTCTTTGGCCTGGCGATCCTGCCCACGATGACGCACTATGCGGACAACCTGGAGACAAGCCTGGTCGCCGAGCACCAGTACACGCTCAAGGCTCCGCTAGAGCTTGAGGGTACTGCCGAGGAGCGCGGGCAGTGGGCGGCGCTCGAGCGCTTGCAGTCGATTGACGGCGCGCTGCTCTCCGCCGCCCAGGATGCCGATGACGAGCTTGACGACGCGGCCGATGCGGCGCAGACGGCAGCCGATGCCGCGACCGCATCTCCGTCTGCCGAGAGCCTGGCCGCGGCGCAGGACGCGCTCGCCAAGGTCCAGGACAAGAAAGATGCGCTTTATGCGCGCCTCGATGACCTTGCCGATGCCCTCGGCTGCGACCGCGATGAGGCCATCGACCTGATCGACGAGGCCTCTAAGATCGACACCGACAACGACGACATTCACCCGATCAACACGACCGACAACGGCGCGGGCGCAATCGCGCAGGCCGAGAAATATGCCGTTTACCAGCTGCAATACGACCGCGGCGAGGGAAACGGCACAGAGGCCATCTCTGTCTACGGCATCTCGCCCAACTCGCGCTACTGGAAGGGCCTCAACATCGGCGACGGACACGTCGTCTTTGGCGGCGGCCTGCTCGACAAGTTTGGCTGGAGCGAGGGCCAGAAGGTCGAGCTTCGCGACAAGTACGAGGCTCGGGATTATTCCCTTGAGTACGCGGGCAAGGGCTGCTCCTGGGGCTCAAAGTCGGACATGAATATCTATATGAGCATCGATGACTTTAACGAGCTGTTCGACAACGATGCCGCCTACTTTAACGGCTATGTGAGCAACGAGAAGCTCGACCTCGACGCGCGCTACTTTGCCGGCGACACCACGCCCGACGACATGCGCGCCGTGGGCGACCAGTTTATCGGCATGATGAGCAAAATGATCGGCATGATGGTCGGGCTCGCGGTGTTTATCTTCCTGCTGTTTATGTACCTGCTGACCAAGGCGGTGATCGACCACAGCGCCCGTTCGATCAGCTACATGAAAGTCTTTGGCTATCGCGATAGCGAGATCTCGCATCTGTACATCCGCTCGATCACGCTGTGCGTGGCGGTGTCACTCGTGCTGAGCCTGCCCGTGATCATTGGCTCGCTGACCGCGATTTTCCGCTCGATGCTGCTCGCCTACAACGGCAATATCGAGATCTACGTGCCCGCTTGGTCCATGGCTGCATGCGTCGGCATCGGCTTTGCGACCTACCTGGTCGTGGCGCTGCTACACACGCGCTCCATCAAGCGCGTCAGCCTGGCCGAAGCCCTCAAGGTGCAGGAGTAGTCATCGGGGACAGTCTTTGCCGATTCGCCGGCCGGGCGGCAAGCACTCATTTAAGTCTGTCCCCAATGAGTGGCTGTGCTTGACTTCGACCCTACTTTAACGGGTACCATCCTCTATGTCTGTAACGCCATATAGACCGAGGGGATATAACTATGACCGCAACTGCACCCGCAGCACCCGCTAAGGTGTACTTCACCAACCTGCGCACGCATGCTCGCGAGAGCCAGCTCGACAAGCTCAAGCGCCTCATTCGTCGCGCAGGTATCGAGCAGATCGACTTCGAGAATAAGTTCGTCGCCATCAAGATCCACTTTGGCGAGCGGGGCAACCTGAGCTTTTTGCGCCCCAACTACGCCCGCGCCGTCGCGGACGTGGTGAAGGAGCTGGGCGGCAAGCCCTTCCTCACCGACTGCAACACGCTCTATGTGGGCAGCCGCAAAAACGCGCTCGAGCACATCGACACCGCCTACCAGAACGGCTTTACTCCGTACGCCACGGGCTGCCAGGTCATCATCGCCGACGGCCTCAAGGGTACCGACGAGGCACTCGTCCCGGTCGAGGGCGGCGAATACGTGCACGAGGCCAAGATCGGCCAGGCGCTCATGGAAGCCGACATCGTGATCAGCCTCACCCACTTTAAGGGCCATGAGCAGGCCGGCTTTGGCGGCGCCATGAAGAACCTGGGCATGGGAGGCGGCAGCCGTGCCGGCAAGATGGAGCAGCATGCCGCCGGCAAGCCGAGCGTCGATACTACCAACTGCGTAGGTTGCCGTGCCTGCGAGAAGATTTGCGCGCACAGCGCCATCACGTTTGACGGTACGCGTGAGCGCGAGCTTGCCAACGGCAGCACCCGCACGGTTCACGTGGCTACCATCGACCACGATCGCTGCGTGGGCTGCGGACGCTGCATTGCGGCGTGCAACCAGGACTGCATCAAGCCCGACTATGACGCCGCGGCCGACGTACTCAACTACAAGATCGCCGAGTATACGAAGGCCGTTGTCCAGGATCGCCCCAGCTTCCATATCTCGCTCGCCATGGACATCAGCCCCAACTGCGACTGCCATCCCGAGAATGACACGCCCATCGTCAACGACATCGGCATGTTCGCGAGCTTCGACCCGGTCGCCATCGACCAGGCCTGCGCCGATGCCGTCATGGCATCCGAGCCGCTGCCTAACACCGAGCTTACCGACAGCGCGGCCAAGATGGAGCATAACCACGAGCATTTGGAGGGCGAGCAGGCCAAGGATCCCTTCTGCATCACGCATCCCGACACCGACTGGCGCTCCTGCATCGCACACGCCGAGAAGATCGGCCTGGGCACGAGCAAGTATGAGCTCATCGAGGTCAAATAGCGCCTAGCTATTGAACATATCAAGTGCCTTTGTGGCGTAAGTCGAGCAAAAGCCGCCCGCGAGCACAGCGCTCGCGGGCGGCTTTCCGGAAGTATGCGGCAAATTTCGAGACCGCCGAGCGCACGACGTTTTTTGGCAACAAAACCCCTGATAAATTGTTGATAAAACTGCGGTCTGGTCGGCAGTTCCAGATTTTGCCGCATACTTCCGAAAATAGGGGGTCAGATAAAGCCCCGGACGTTGCTTTTTGCCTAAAAAATCTTTCCGAGGAAGTCGTCGACCGTATTCCAGTAGAGCTCGGGGTCAACTTGCGCACTCTTGGCGTGGGTGGCGCCATGGATGGTGAGCTTTTGCTTGACCTTGCTGGCGCACGCGTCGTAGTTTTGGTCGAGCATACTGTACGGCACAAAGGTATCTTGATCGCCATGGATAAAGAGCATGGGGACCGTCGCGTGTTTAAGCTGCTCCACGCTGCTCGCCTTATGAAAGTCGTAGCCCGCGCGCACCCTGCACACCAGGTTCGCCACATCGAGCAAGGGGAAGCTGGGCAGGCCGAACACGTCCTTGAGCTGTAGGGAAAACTCGTCCCAAACACTCGTATAGCCACAGTCCTCGATAATGCATTTCACGTTTGCGGGCAGAGATTCCCCCGCGACGTCCATGGCGGTTGCCGCACCCATCGACTCGCCAAAGACCAGGATGCGCGCCTCGGGGTCAGCCTGAACGATTCGCTCGATCCATGCGACGATGTCGAGGCGCTCGGGCCAGCCCATGCCGATATAGTCGCCGCCGGAGCGCTCGTGGGCACGCGCGGCGGGCGCGAGCACGTTCATGCCGCGGTCGTGGAAGCGCTTGACGTATCGGGCCATGCCGATGGGCTCGTCGGTGTATCCGTGCAGGCAGATAGCGTAATCGTGCGTGCTCTCCGGGGCGGCAAAATACCAAGCGGCAAGCTCGGTCCCGTCATCTGCGGTGAGGCTGCTGCTCTCGCGGTTCTCTTTAAACCATGCCCGCGCCTCGGTTCCCTCGGCATCCGGCTGCTCACCTTCTTTGTCGTTCTTGCCATCCTGCATCATCTTCATGGTGTACGGCGCTTGGGGGTTCAGGGCAAAGTCAAACAAAAAGTTGCCGGCAAATCCGAGCAGCGCGACGACGAGCACCAACGCAACAACGCCGGCTATCTTGAGCTTCCGATGGGGGTGTGCGCTTTGAGGCATTTACGGTTCTCCTTATAGATGTTAATACATCAACATTTAAAACAAGCGCATTATGGACGTTCGCCGTTGATGCGTCAACAAGCAAAGAATGGGTAAACAAAGGGGCACACATGGTGCAAATTTCGCACGTACCCAGACGCTTTGATATAGTGTTGAGAACTATTTACGTTGGAGGATGTAACCGGCATGTCCGATTCGAGCGACAGTTCTAAGCCGCGACCCAAGACCGCGGCCGTTCCACACTACACGGTGGGCGAGGAGATCATGAACTCCGTCACCCATGGTGTCGGCTGTCTGCTGGGTATCGCGGGCCTGGTGCTCCTGATCGTATTCGCTGCCCTGCGTGGCGGGGGCCCGGCCCACATGGCCGCGGCGATTGTCTATGGTGTCAGCATTATCCTCGAATACCTCGCCTCCACGCTCTATCACGCGATTCAGCCCGCGGGCGCCAAGCGCGTGTTTCGCATCATCGACCACAGCTGCATCTACCTGCTCATTGCCGGCAGCTATACGCCGTTTTGCCTCATCACGCTCGCAAACGACGGCGGCCCTATGCTGTTCTTTGCCGTATGGGCCATCGCCATTATCGGCATCGCCCTCGAGTGCTTTCTGCGCGAGCGTCAACCGCACTGGGTATGCGGCCTGGTCTACCTGCTGATGGGCTGGCTCGTCGTCTTTAAGCTGCCCGAGCTCGTGTCGCTGCTCAACCCCGTGGCGCTTGCCCTGCTCGCCGTCGGCGGCGTGTGCTACACCGTGGGCGTGCCGTTCTATATCGCCAAAAACGTGCGCTATCTGCACAGCGTGTTTCACCTGTGGGTGCTCGCCGGCAGCATCTTCCAGTTCATGGCGGTGATTCTCTTCGTAATCTAGCGACCGCGTCTGCGCGCCCGCGTCCTCGTTTGGGCGCCGGTGCAATTGCCGTATCCGTCATCAACGTTTTACCCTAACGTCCCGAATCTTGGAGGTTCGAGAAACTCCCGATGGACATAACCATCTCCCTTATCACCACGCTCGTCCTGACGCTTATCAACGGCTACTTCTCCATGTCCGAGATGGCTCTCACCACGGCCAAGCGCGCCGTGTTGGAGCACGATGCCGAGGAGGGCGATAAACGCGCCGAGCGCGCCGTCCAGCTCGCCGCCGATTCCGACCAGCTGCTCGCCACCATCCAGGTCGCCATCACGCTCGTGGGCTTCGCCTCGTCCGCCGTCGCCTCGACGAGTCTGTCCGACCCGCTCGCCACGTGGCTCATGAGCTTTGGCATCGCGCCGCTTTCAGCCATCGCGCGCGGCCTGGCGCCGGTCATCATCACCGTCGCGGTCGCCTTTGTGTCCATCGTGATCGGCGAGCTCGTGCCCAAGCGCATCGGCCTCGCTAACGCCGAGGGCGTATCCAAGCAGGTTGTGGGACCGCTCTCCGTGTTCCAAAAGATCGCCCGCCCGCTCGTGTGGCTGACCGGCGCCTGCTCCGACGGCCTGGCCCGCATCCTGCGCATTAAGAGCGCCGACGACCGCCAGAACGTCTCGGAGGAAGAGATCAAGTACATGGTCTCGGAGCAGGACGACCTGCTCGACGAGGAAAAGCGCATGATCCATGAGATCTTTGACCTGGGCGACACCGTGGCTCGCGAGGTCATGGTGCCGCGCGTGGACACCACCATGTGCGAGGACGACGAGACGGTCGCCGACGTGTTGTCCACCATGCGCCAGACCGGCTTTAGTCGCATCCCCGTCTATCATGAGGATCCCGACAACGTCGCGGGCATCGCGCACATTAAGGACCTGATTCAGCCCGCGCTCGACGGCAAGGGCGACCAGCCCATCGCCGACTTTTTGCGCGACGCCACCTTTGTGCCCGATACCAAGGACATCCTGCCGCTGCTGTCCGAGATGCAGACCTCGCACGACCAGATCGTGGTCGTCGTGGACGAGTACGGCGGCACGGCCGGCATCATCACCATCGAGGACATCGTCGAGGAGATCGTCGGCGAGATCGAGGACGAGTTCGACCCCGACAACAAGTACCTCACGCGCCTCTCGCGCCGTGAGTGGCTCGTCGATGGGCGTTTTTCGTGCGATGACGCGATTGAGCTTGGTTGGCCGCTCGAGGAAAGCGATGATTATGAGACCATCGCCGGCTGGATTTTGGAGCTTTGCGACTCGGTGCCCGACATCGGAGAGGTGTTTGAGGTCGCGGGGTACAAGTTTAAAGTGCAGTCGATGCGTGGCCAGCGCATCTCGCTCATTCGCGTGATCGCTCCGGCCGAAACCGATAAGAAGGATTCCGAGTCCTCGGCAGAGAAGCCGGCGACGTCGGGTGCGGGCCCTGCGGACCCGCACGACGGCGACGAGTAGGGCAAGGACGAGTAGGGGAGAGTTATGGCAGGCCTGTTCAACATCCTTAAGGTCACCGTCAGCGAGGACAAGATTTGCGCGCACGTGCTGGTGAACCCCGGCATGCCGCTCATGACCTCGGAGGATATCGAGGCCACGGCGCGCGTGTACTACCTGGTGCCCGCGATTGCCAAGCACCTGTGCCTGGGCGATTCGGGTCGCGAGTTCCAGGACTGCATGGGCCAGACCGAGCTTTGCCACCTGCTGGAGCACGTGACGGTCGAGCTCATGAACGAGACCGGTCTTGCCGGCAGCATCTCGTGCGGCCGCACGCGCGTAAGCGAGCACGACGAGCGCGTCTTTGAGGTTGAGCTTTCGTGCCCCGACGACGCGCTGGCTATCGGCGCGCTGTCTTCGGCCACCTTTATGATGGATTGGGCCTATCTGCACGCCGACCAGCCCGCCCCCGATGTGGACGGCACGGTCGCGGGCCTGCGCAACTTGGTGCTGGGCATGCGTGCCGAGGCCGAGGGCAAGGACCCGCACGAGGCCGTTGCCGCTGCGAACGGCGAGGACGTGGCCGAGGATGCGCCCGAGGGCGACACTCCTGCCGAGGCCGACGCCGAGCCCGTTGCCGAGGCGTCTGCCGAGCCCGAGCCCGCGGAGCCCCAGGGTGTCCCGAGCTTTGACGACGAGCCGCAGGAGGCAATCGATACCGAGGGTGCGGTCGCCGAGAACCACGAGGCCCCCGCGGCCGTCTTTGGCGGTGCGGCAACGGCTCCGTCCGGCTCGGCGCACGAGGGCAACCTGCCGCTCGTCGATGGCGCCGGCGAGGACCCGGCTGCCACGGTGGCCATGCCGGCTGCGCCTCAGGAGTAGGCTCACTCGCTTATCACCATCATGTACCTGCGCTTTTACCGTACGCAGATGAGCGTGACGGCAAGTGTTGCGCTGCGGGTATAATGGACAGCATTCAAACGGTGGGCATCGAGGTGCCCGCAGGAGAGGAATGATCATGGGAAAGACTTTCAGCTTTGTCTCCGGTGCGCTCTTAGGTGCTGCCGCCGGCGCTATCATCGGCGTTGCTCTGGCCCCGCGCTCGGGTGCCGAGACCCGCGCCATGGCCGCCGATATCGCCAACGATGCCTGGGACAACATGCGTGACACCTACGAGCACAGTGCCGAGGAGGCTCGTGCCGCGGTCAACGACTTTGGTCCGATGGTCGACGCCAAGACCGATGACCTGCGCGCCAAGGTCGACCTGGCCCGCGAGCGCATGGACCAGCTTCGCGAGCAGCTCAACGATGCCATCTCGGGCGGCAACGTGACGCCCGCTGCCGACGTCGTGGTCGAGAACGTCGCTGAGGCCGACACCGAGGCCACGGAGCCCTCGACCGAGGCATAATGCGCGCAGGGGATTTTGTCGGCGTCAAGGTTTACCGCAAACCTGCCGAAGACAAGCGCACCAAAAAGGACGGCACGCCGCGCAGCCCTAAAAAGCTCGGCAAGATTCACTTTCCCGTCTTTACCCCGGGCGGCACGCGCGTGGTGGGCTTTATGGTCCGCCAGTCCGATATCGCGGGCATGATCGAGCGCCCCGACCGCTTTGTGGCGCTCGATGCCATCGGCGTCTATGAGGGTGCTGTCGCGGTCGACGACGTCAAGGGCACCTACGATGCCGCCGCGGCCAAGCGCCTCGATATCAACCTGGACGATTGCATCATCTGGGTTGGCATGGATGTGCGCACGGAATCGGGCGATGTCGTGGGCTACTGCTCGGACGTTGAGTTCAAGCCGCGCTCGGGTATTGTGCAGATGTTCTACGTGACCGCCGGTGCCGCTTCGAGCGTGCTGGTGGGCGACACACAGGTGCCGCCGACGATGCTGCGCGGCTACGAGAACGGCGCGATGATTGTCTCGGACGAGGTCAAGGCGCTCGGGTATTCGGGCGGCGCGGCCGCCAAGGCTGCCGAGGCCAGTGTCGTGGTGGGCGATAAGGTCAAGAAGGGCGCCAAGGTGCTCGATGACAAGGGATCGGTCGCCGTGGACAAGGGCAGTCGCGCACTGGGCAAGCAGCTCGGCAAGACGCGCGGTATGTTCAAGGCCTTTAAGGACGAATATCAAAAGGCGAGCGGGGGCTCGTCAAAAGCTAGCAAATAGAGACGTACCAAATGATGGGAGGCGAGCCGGAGACATGTTGCTCCGGCTCGCTGTGTTTATGGGGGAGGGCACATGCGCCAAAACGGATCTAACTTAAACGGGCGCTCGGCTGCGCGTCCGACGGCGCGCCGCGACCTGGGGCAACTGCCCGGCGGTCAGCGTCGACGTCGCCGTAAGCCCGGCGCGATGTACCTCAACCATAGCCGTGGGTTTAGCGATCGCAGCGCGCGCATCGGCAACGGGCGCTCGCCGCGCCGACCGTCCCGTCTGCCCTATGCGCTCATCGCCGTGGGCTGCGCGCTCGTGCTGTTTATCGCTGCCGTCGTGGGCTACGTCAACCGCAGCGTGGACGTGGAACTCAACGGGCAAAAGACCGCGGTGCGCGTGGGCTCTACGTTGCAGAATCTTATCGACGATCAAAGCCTGACCGAAACGTACGACGCCGGCGATCTGCTGGCCGTCGACGACAGCGTGCTCAAGCGCCATGGCGGCGAAAAGCTGTCGGTGAAGGTCGACGGCAAGCGCGTGAAGCAAGGCAAATGGGATAGTCGCGAGCTTACGAGTGGCGAGAAGGTGACGGTCAAGGACGGCCGCAACGTCTACGAAAAGCACGAGGTCCAGGCCACGACTATCGAGCCCAAGCTCAAGGTCGAGGGCACGGGCGCTATTGAGTATGTCAAAACCTGGGGCGTTCAGGGCCGCTCCGAGATATGGGTCGGCGAGCAGTCGGGCAAGACGCAGGACCGCGGCGAGGTCGTGCCCGCCACCGACTGCGTAGTCGAGTGCGCAAGCGTGGCGCCCAAGGGCAACGAAAAGTACGTGGCCCTGACATTTGACGAGGGTCCGAGCGGCGCGACCAAGCAGATCTTGCAGGTGCTCAAGGAAAAGGGCGTCACGGCGACGTTCTTCCTTTCGGGCGATGCCGCGGAAGCCTCGCCCGCTACTGCCAAAGCGATTGTCGATGCCGGGTGCGAGATCGGCTCCAACAGCTACAGCGATGATTCGCTCAAGGGCGAGGATCGCGAGACGGTGCGCAGGCAGATCACGAAGGGCACCGAGGCGATTAAGTCGGCGACCGGCGTGAAGACGATGCTGCTGCGTGCTCCCTACGCTGCCTTTGACGAGCAAAACTGGATTGATGCGATGGACCTGGTCTCCGCCGTGGTCTCGTGGAATATTGACTCGGGCGACTGGCTGCTCAACGGCGCTGACGAGCAGGTATCGACCGTGCTCGACTCGGTGACGCCGGGCAATATCGTGCTGCTCACCGATAGCGATGAGTGCGCCGAGCAGACGCTCGAGGCGCTGCCGCAGATTATCGACGGCCTTGTCGCCGACGGCTACAAGATCGTGACGCTCAGCGACCTGGTCAAGACGGACACATCGCTCAGCAAAAAGCTCACCTCGCTGACGAAGGTCACCATGCCCAAGGACGCCGTGTTTCCCCAACTTGCCGAGGACGATGACACCACAGAGTAGTCATTGGGTAGTCGTTTAAGAACGTCCCCAATGACTATGTCACGGATACGTCAGTGTTTGGTATGCCTGCAATGTGCAGCGCATAAATTCGGTGCCGCAGCGCGATGCTGATGCTATAGTTACTGCGGTTAATGAGGGTCAAGAGAAAGGTTACAGGTGAAATCCAAACCTCGACCATACAGTCGATGACCCCATGCAGGTGCTTTTTGCGCATGCACGGGGTGTGAGCGCCGAGCGGCGTGCCGCCCGCGCATGCGTATATATGTCTAAAAGTCCACGGATTGCGTGCCGGCATGGTCACGCGGTCCGCAGGAATAATGATGGGGAGCACCATTGAATTATCTGAGTGAGATGCTCAAATTGCCGGTTTTGGACGTCGACGGCGAAAAGCTCGGCGTTGTGAACGATTTTGGCATTGCAACCGGCGAAGTTTTTCCGCACGTTACGTCGCTCGCGTTCCGTGGTCCCGGCAAGACGCCGTTTATGATCAGCTGGCGCAAATGGGTCGACCGTATCGACGAGACGGGCGTTCATCTTAAGTCGCCGGCCACCGAAATCCGTTTTTCGTACCTGCAGCCGACCGAGCTGTTGCTGGCGCGCGATGTTCTCAATAAGCAGATCGTCGACACGCAGGGCATGAAGGTCGTGCGCGTCAACGACATCAAGTTCTCTATGTCGGGCGAAAATCAGCTGCGTCTGCTGGGTGCCGAGGTCGGCGCCCGCGGTCTGCTGCGTGCAATCAGCCCCGCGCTCGAGCACGTCGTCGAGGGCTTTATGAAGCACCTGGGCAAGCCGCTCAGCGAGGACATTATCGCCTGGTCCTACATGGACCTGCTCGATCGCTCGACTAAGAACATCCAGCTCTCGGTGTCGCACAAGACGCTTGGCGAGCTGCATCCTGCCGACATCGCCGACATTATCGAGCAGCTCGACCCGCGCCTGCGCGCGCAGGTGTTCGCGCAGCTCGATACGGCACAGGCCGCCGAGGCCATCTCGGAGTTCGATGACGACGAGCTCATGACCGAGATGCTCGAGGGCCTGTCCGACACGGACGCATCGTCGATGCTGGCCATGATGGACCCGGACGACGCTGCCGACCTAATCGACGAGCTCGATTATGAGAAGGCCGAGAAGCTCCTGCGCCTGATGGGTGTCAAGGAGGAGAAGGCGATTCGTAACCTGCTGGGCTACGAGGACAACACCGCCGGCCGCATCATGACCTCGGAGTTTGTCTCGCTACCCGCCACAGCGACGGTCGGCGATGCCATCGAGGCGATCCGCAAACTCGACGAGGACTTTGAGAGCGTCTACTACGTCTATACCGAGGATCCGAGTGGCATGCTGACGGGCGTGCTTTCGCTGCGCACGCTGATCGTGGCCGACCGCGACGCCACGCTGGGCCAGCTTGCCTATCGCGATCTGGTCTACGTGTCGCCCGACGTGGACCAGGAAGACGTGACGGACGAGATGACCAAGTACGACCTGGTTGCCATCCCTGTCTGCGACGAGAACCGTCATATCCTGGGTATCGTGACCTTCGACGACGCCATGGACGTTATCGCCGAGGAGCATCAGGAGGACCTGCAGATCGCCGGTGTCGGCTCGGGCGATAGCGCGTCGGACGACTCGACGAACGTGCTCAGCTGGTTCGTGCATCGTCAGTACTGGGTCGTCGTGTGGGGCATCGCCTCGTGCATTATGGCGACGGTGTTGGGGACGGCGCTGGGCTCCGCGCATCTGGTGGTGTTCCCCATGTGCGCCATGCCGCTCGTGCTGCTGGCTGCCTCGCGCATGGTGTCGTTTGTCAAGAACTACTTCCTCGAGTACGACGGTCACGACGACGAGCCCAAACCGTACCTGGGATTCTTCTTCCAGAGCACGGGTATGGGCCTGATCCTTTCGCTCGTGACCTATCTGTGCGCGCAGCTGGTGCGCACCGCTGCGTTCCCCGATGCGTCCATGTTTGAGGAGCAACTCTTTACCGGGTGTTTTAATATCGCTGCTATCATTTGCCTGGTTGGCAACATGAGTGCCGTGATTTACCTGATGGTGCTGTTCTGGCGTGACGAGCATGACCTCAACACGTCGGGCACCGCCATGAACGTCATTGCCGTCATGATCTCGTGCGTGGCGTATTGCATCGCCGCGGTGCTGCTCGCCATGTCAGTCATGGGCTAGGTGGTCGCGTGCAAAATACCAAGCAAAAGTCGGGCACCAAGCAAAAGCTGACCATCGCAGCCATCTTTGGCGCTATGGGCCCCGGTCTGCTGGCGGCGCTTTCGGGCAATGACGCCGGCGGCATTGCAACGTATTCCAGCGCGGGCGCCAGCTATGGCTACAAGATGCTCTGGATGCTTCCCGTCATGACTGTGCTGCTCATCGTGACGCAGGAGACCGCGGCGCGCTGCGGCTGCGTCACGGGCAAGGGCCTGGCATCGCTCATTCGCGAGCGCTTTGGCGTGCGCAAGAGCGTGTTGGCCATGGCGGCGCTGTTGATCGCCAACACGGCTGTGACCATTTCGGAGTTTGCGGGCATCGCCAGCGGCCTTGCTCTCTTTGGCGTGCCGGCGAGCATCTCGGTGCCGTTGGTGGCGCTGCTGGTGTGGATGCTTACCATGTCGGGTAGTTTCCAGCGCATCGAGAAGATTCTGCTGCTGGTGAGCTGCGTGTTCGTGACCTATATCGTCGCCGCGTTTATGGCTGGCCCCAACTGGGGTGAGGTCGCGGTCGACCTGGTCGTGCCCAACATTCAAAATGACCCCAGCTACGTGTCGCTCGTGGTCGCAACGATCGGTACCACTATCGCGCCGTGGATGATTTTCTTGGCGCAGAACAACGTGGTCGATAAGAACGCGGGCGAGGACGATATCGTGCTGCAGCGTATTGATACCGTGAGCGGCTCGATCGCTGCTGATATCATTGCGGGCTTCATTATCATCACGACCGGCACGGTATTGTTCCCGGCGGGTATTCAGATTAGCGATGCTGCCGATGCTGCCCGCGCGCTGGAGCCTATTGCGGGTCAGTGGTCCACGGTACTGTTTGCCTCGGGCCTGGTCGCGGCGAGCTTCTTGGCTGCCTGCGTGCTGCCGGGCGTTACGTCGAGCGCTATCTGCGAGGCATTTGGCTGGGAGCGCGGTGCCGACCGCAGCTGGGACGAGGCCCCGGTCTATCGCGGCATCATTACGGCCATCATCGGTATCTCTGCCGTGCTGGTGCTTATGCCCGGCGTCGATCTGTTCCAGATTATGATGACCTCGCAGGTCATCAATGGCGTGCTACTGCCCGTGGTTCTGGTGTTCCAAGTGGTTATCGCCGCCGATCGTCACATTATGGGCGCCAACCGCAACGGCCGCGTGTGGAACGTGCTCACGTGGGCGACTATCGCCGTGATTACGGTGCTCACGGTCGTCATGTTTGTCCTGCAGGCGATGGGTTACAGCGCTTAGCGCCCACTTTTGCTTCCGAACAGGCCGCAGCGATGGACTGCGGCCTGTTTTTTGCCCGCTATAGGGCATTAGTTATATGGCAGTGGACAAAAAATGCCAAATATGAGTACTGTTGCTAAGTGAATAGCATTTACATCCAAGAAGATAATGGACATAGCCGATAGTATGTTCATTAAAATTGGCTCCAATATGTCTTAAACCAGTCAGGTTGGCTGCTTTAGGGGGTTGTAGGGGTCGCTCGGACGTCATTTTGGGTGGTTTTGCCTGCTACTAAAATGGTAACAGTACTCATATTTGCCCCTTTTTGTCCACGACCCCTTGGAGCCGGCTCGAAAAGAGTGATTTTGGGTTGTTTGCTGCGGGTGTGGGCTTGGAAACAACGTTCGGGGTGGCGAGGCGCCCAGAATTTGGTCGCAAGGAGGGCGTTCCTCGGCTGTGTCAGGAGTGTCCCTGGGTGCCGGCACATAAGGAACGTCCCTAACTGTCGGAGGGGGTGCCTGCCGTGGCGGGCACCCCCTCCGGATGTGGGAAGTTTGCGCTGCAGGTTACTTGTCGGTGCCCAGCTTGTGCGGCTTGAGAGCGAGCGCATTGACGAGTGCGTCGGCGGCGGACTTGACGGCTGCCGGCTGCGGATCGTTGACGTGGTCCTCGGGGTGCACGGGCAGGTCTTTCTTGACCGCATCGTGGATCAGGTTGAGATACTCAGCCACGCCGGTAGTCGACAGGTGCGTGCCATCGCCATCGAACAGGTCGTTGCGGTTGGCGCTGTACCCGTACCAGTCGATAACGCGTACATTCTTGTAGCGCGTGGCGGCGTTGGCGATGGCCTGGTTTGTGGACCCGACCCACGGCTGCGGGCTACGCGTGTTTACAAACACGACAATACGCTGCTCGCCGGCGTCGGCCATGATCGCGTCGACCTGGGCGTCCGTTACCAAACCGTTGGTGCCCAGGGCAAAGACCACGATCTTGCCGGCAAGGTTCTGCTGGATATAGCCCTCAAATGTCGCGCGGCCCGCATCAAACTGGCGGCCCTTTTCGGCATCGATATGGCTGTGCGGGAACACGCCGTCAAAGGAATCAACGGCGCGCAGCGACACGGAGTCACCGATCATCAACAGGTCGTAGGAGCCATCGGGGAAGCCGTCGTTATCCTTGTCGGTGTCGTCGGCCGCCTGCTGGTCGGTGGGCGCGGTGTTTTTTGCTTCCTTGTTCAGGACTTCGGCGCCCTCGCCGCTCAGCGCAGACGTCTCGGGCACAAAGATCAGGCCGCCCAGCGCGATGACAAGCACGATCCCGCAAGTGGCGCACACAGGAATATGCGCGCGTGCCCAGTTGGCAGGCGTGGTGGTGCCATCGCGGAATTCGGCGACGGTACGGCCGAAGGCGCCCTTCCTAAACGGCGTCTCGATAAAGCGATACGAACATTCGGCCACGGCGACCACCACAAGTACCTGCAAGATGTACTGCCACCAGGGCGTATCGTTGATGTTGGCGACCGGGTTCATAAGCAGCAGCAGCGGATAGTGCCACAGGTAGATGCTGTACGAGCGCTTGCCAACCCACACGAGTGGCTCGGCGGACAGCGCGCGGGCAACCATTCCCTGGGGCTGCACGCAGGCCGCGATGACCATGAGCGTGAGGATGGAACATAACAGCGTGCCGCCGCGATACTGGAACGCGGTGTAGCCGTTGGTGAGCGCGACCATGGCGGCAAGGCCAACCAGACCCACGACGCCCAACACATCGATGGATGCGGGCGAGGACCAAAAGCGCACGAGGGCGCTCGGCTGTGCCGGGGCGGTCTCGGCTGCTTCGTCGGCCTTCTCGCCAGGCTTGCCCTCGGCGTTCTTGCCGTGCTTGGCGGCGCCAGCCAGGCGATTGAGCCCCAAACGATGAGCGAGACGCACCGGCGCCAGGTCGCGATCGGGGATAAAGGCCATCCAGGCACCCAGCAGCAACGAGAACACGCGGGTGTCGGTGCCGTAGTACACGCGGCTGGGGTCGGCGGCAGGGTTGTAAAGCACCATCATGGCGAGGGCAGACACCGCGGCAAGGCCCAGAACCACGCGGCGCGTGTTGGGCTTGCTCACATGCATGGATACCATGGCAAACAGCAGTGGCGGCCAAATCAGGTAGAACTGTTCCTCGATGGCAAGCGACCAAAAGTGCGTGAGCGGCGAGGGGTCGCCCAGAGCATTGAAGTACGAGACGTTTTGGGCAATCTGCCACCAGTTGTTGAAGAACAGCAGCGATGGCAGGATGTCGGGGCGCATCTTGGTGAGCATCACGTGGTTAAAGATGGTGCACAGCGCGCAGGTCACGAACACTACCGTTACCACGGCGGGGACCAGGCGACGGATGCGGCGAATCCAGAAGCTCTTAAGGTCGATGCGGCCGGTCTTAGCGACTTCGTTGAGCAGCAAGCGCGTGATCAGATAGCCCGAAAGCACAAAGAAGATCGTGACGCCGAGCAGGCCGCCCTGAGCCCACGTGAGGTTGAGGTGGTAGAGCACCACCGCGACGACGGCAAGCGTGCGCAGACCGTCGAGCGCAGGGATATAGCGGGACTTGGGACGAGCGGGCGTCTGCTCCGCGGCGGGAGTATTGGCGCGGCCCTCGTTGTTGGCGGAAGCGCGATGGGGGCTCGCGGTGCGTCGCGGCTCGTTGGCACGGCGTTGGCCCTTCACGCGTTCGTGCGGCGCCGGCTCGTTGCCCGTGCGGCGTCGGCCGCGCGAGCCCGATTGCGAGAATTGTTCCATAAAACATCATCCAATGACGAGAATAATCAGCATGTATTCATTGTAGCTGCCTGCTCCTGTGAATGCTTGCTGCTGGCGCAAGCTCAAGCGCGCGTCCACATCAAAGTGAACTAAAGTTATAGAGGTGCGAGAGCACACGATTGACGGCCGACAGCGGGCGCAGAGCCCACGGACGAGGAGGTTTCCATGGCGGATCACAGCATCGTTGCGGTGTTCGGCAGCATGAACATGGACCTTTCGGTGGCGTGCGAGCGCATGCCGCGCGCGGGCGAGACAGTCGGTGGCAGCGGTTTTATCACCAACGCCGGCGGTAAGGGCGCCAACCAGGCCGTCGCCGCCGCGCGCATGGGTGCGCACACGTGCATGATTGGCGCTGTTGGGCGCGATACCTTTGGCGATGTGCTCGTGGCGGGGCTTCAGGATGCCGGCGTGGGCGTTGAGTTTGTGACACGTCTCGATGGCGTGGAGACCGGTACCGCGACTATCATTCGCTGCGAGAGCGACAACCGCATCGTGCTGTCGCCGGGCGCCAACCATGCACTTGCGGGCGAGGACGTTGCCCGCGCACTGAGGCGCCTGGTGGCCGACGAGCTCGACGGCGACGCCAGCGAGATTGCCCCGGCTGCCGGAAGCGTCTTTATCGCCCAGGGCGAATGTGATCTGATTGCAACGGCCGCGGCGCTCTCTTGCGCTCACGAGCTGGGATTCTATACGATCTTTAACCCGGCACCCGCCTGCGACCTGCCGGCAGGAGCGTGGCCTGCGGTCGACCTGGTCTGCCCCAACGAGACCGAGTGCCAGGTGCTGACGGGCATTCTGCCCTCGGATGATGCGAGTTGCGTCGCCGCGCTCAATGCGCTGCTCGACAAGGGCGCCGGGGCTGCGGTCATCACGCTAGGCGGTGCCGGCTCAGTTGCACTTGGCGATGACGGTGAGCTGCTGCGCATGCTGGCACTTTCGAGCGCGGTGGTCGATACGACGGCCGCGGGCGATACGTTTATTGGTGCGCTTGCGGCAGCTCGCCTGGAGGGCCTGCCGCTCTTTGAGTGCATGGCCGCCGGCGCCCGTGCCTCGGCGGTGACGGTGTCACGTTTGGGCGCGCAGCAGTCGATTCCCACGCGTGCCGAAGTTGAGCGCATGTTTGGTTTAGACGATTAGTACAAGACGGAGAAGCGGAGTAGAACTATGGCGATTAAGAAGCTGATCCTTGATCTGGATATGGGTGTGGACGATGCGATGGCGCTTGCCTATGCCATCGCGAGCCCCGAGGTGGAGCTCGTGGGCATCACCACATGCTTTGGCAACGTGCGCGTCGAGCAGTCGGCGCACAACTGCCTGGCGGTGCTCGACCTGTTGGGTCGTCCCGAGGTGCCGGTGTACCTGGGTGCCGACCGTCCTCTGCAGGCGACCGAGCCCTATACACCGCCGGCGTCCACCACGCTCATCCACGGCAAGAACGGCATTGGCGGGGCGAGCGTGCCTGCGTCGCCCTACGAGCCGGTGGGGGCGACGTCGGCCGATGGCAACGCTGCGGTCGATTATCTGATCGATGCCGCGCGTACCTATGGCCCCGATTTGGTCTACGTGGCGACCGGTCCGCTCTCCAACTTGGCACTTGCCCTGGAGCGCGATGCGGCGGCGATGATGTCTATCGGCCGCGTGGTGGTGATGGGCGGCGCCCTGACCGTGCCCGGCAACGTGAGCGCGGGTGCCGAGGCCAACATGGCAAGCGACCCCGAGGCCGCCGACGCCGTGCTGCGCTCGGGCCGCAAGCTCACTATGGTGGGTCTGGATGTGACGCATCGCGCGGTGCTCACGCGTCGCGACATTGCCGGCTGGACGGGCTCGGGCACCATGGCCGGTTGCGCGTTTGCGAGCATGGTGGAGCACTACATTGGCTCGTACGAGATGAACGCACCCTACCTGGGCGGCTGCGCACTGCATGATCCCCTGGCTGTTGCCGTGGCGATCGACCCCACACTTGTGGGTGCGCTCGGCTGCAATTTGCGTGTCGACCTGCTGGGCGAGTACCGCGGCCGCACCATCTGCGATGAGCGCCGCGTGGCAGATCCCGACAAGAGCACGCTCGTGGCGCTGACCGTCGACGCCCCGCGCTTCCTGTCCGAGTTCAAGGCCCGTATGGCCCGCGTCCTTGGCTAAATGTTTTTCACGCCCCGTCCCAAATTGGCTACCGAGTAAATGTGCCCGTTGGGGGAATAGTCGCACCACTTCGCTTGACAACAGGCTAAACTAGCTATTAAACATTTACTATTCTGTTTAGATTGAATTTGCGGTCGTTTAGTTGTCGAGTCACGGGGCGGTCAGGCCATGATGCTCGACCGCGACCGTTACTAGGGGGAACAATGGCTAAAGCAAGTGTTCGCGAGATCAGCCGCATCACCGGTTTTTCGCCTGCGACTGTGTCCAACGCGCTCAACCGCAAGCGCAGCGTGAGCGAGGAGACCGCCAAGGTCATCCTGGAGTGCGCGCAATCGCTCGGCTACCAGCAATCGACGCAGCTCGAGAGCATCCAGTTCGTGCTCGCGCGCAAGACGGGCGCCATCCTGGACGAGAGCACCTTTCACCCCGCGGTCATCGAGGGCGTGGAGCGCCAGGCGCGTCGCCACGGCATGAGCACGAGCTTTGTCTCGCTCGACTTTAGCGACTTAAACGCCGTGCGCCCGCAGGTCGAGGGCCTTATCGCCGACCCGGCTGCCGCCATCGTGCTGATGGGCACCGAGCTGGGTGAGGAAGATTACGCCTTGTTCGCCAACGCTGCCGCCCACCTGATCGTGCTCGACGGCTGGAGCGACCGCCAGTACTTTGATGCTGTAGTCATTGCCAACACCGATTCGGTGTTGCGTGCCGTGGATTACCTTATCGAGAAGGGTCACAAGCAAATTGGCTACCTAGCAGGTGACCTTCGCATCCGCAACTTTAAGGACCGCGAGCGCGGCTATCGCCAAGCGCTTGAGGATGCGGGCCTCGAGGCCAATCCGGCATGGCGCGTCACGCTGAACACCACGCTCGAGGGCGCTTATCGCGACATGGGCGCGTGGCTCGACGGCGTTTCGCGCGACGACCTGCCGACGGCTTTCTTTGCCGAGAACGACGTGCTTGCCGTGGGCGCCATGCGCGCGCTGAGCGAACACGGCGTACGCGTGCCCGAGGATGTCTCGATCATCGGCTTTGACGACCTGTCTCTGGGCGCCTTCTCAAACCCGCCGCTCACCACGGTGCACGTTCCCAAGCACGAGGTGGGCGAGATCGCGGTGCGCCGCCTGGTGGGCAACATCCGCAATCCCAAGAGCTATACCTGCAAGACGGCCGTATCGACGTATTTTGTCGAGCGCCAGAGCGTGCGCGAGATTTAGGCGGAACGGCGCCAGATTTCAGAGCGGAAAAGTCCGCTAAAGGCAACCATACATAACGCTACCAAGAGGGGGTCCTTCGGGACCCCTTTTTGTTCTCCTTGTATGTTCAGTTTGTTTACATACCGTTTAGGCTGAATTCTCTACCGCTTGCGAGTATTTCGCGCTAAACTTCTAAACAGAATAGTAAAATATTTAGTAAACAGAACAAAACGAAACACGCGTCTGTTTACTGAACATGTGACTAGGGGAGGACGTACATGGATAAGATCAAGCTCGGCTTTGTGCCCACGCGCCGCAGCATCTTTAGCGCGCCGGACGCGATCAAGTATCGCGGCCTGACGGCTGATCGCCTGCGCGAGATCGGCGTCGACATTGTGGACATTGACGACATCAACGACGAGGGCCTGCTGTTTGACGACAGCCATATCGAGCCTATCGTCAAGAAGTTCCGCGCCGAGGGCGTCGACGGCATCATGCTGTGCCACGCCAACTTTGGCACCGAGTACGTTTGCGCCCGCCTTGCCCGTGAGCTCGGCCTGCCCGTGCTGCTGTGGGGCCCGCGCGACGAGCGCCCCGAGCCCGACGGCACCCGCCTGCGCGATAGCCAGTGTGGCCTGTTCGCCACCGGCAAGGTCCTGCGCCGCTTCCAGGTTCCCTTTACCTATATGACCAACTGCCGCCTGACCGATCCCGAGTTCGAGCGCGGCGTCTGGGACTTTTTGGCCGTGTGCAACGTGGTCAAGACCTTCAAGCACACTCGCATTCTGCAGATGGCCACCCGCCCGTTCGACTTCTGGTCCACCATGTGCAACGAGGGTGAGCTGCTCGAGAAGTTCAATATTCAGCTTTCGCCTATCCCCATGACCGAGCTCGTCCAGGCCGTGCGCGACGCCCAGGCCGACGAGCAGGCCATGGCCGCCATGCTCGACCACATTCGCGACAGCTTTGAGATCTGCATCCCCGAGGACAAGGTTCCCGCGGTTGCAGGGCTCGCTATCGCCATGAAGCGCCTGGTCGATAAGTACGGCTGCAACGCCGGCGCCATCCAGTGCTGGAACGCTCTGCAGGACGAGCTGGGCATTATGCCCTGCGCCGCCAACGCCATCCTCAACGAGATGGGTATCCCCGTCGTGTGCGAGACCGATATCCACGGCGCCATTACCGCGCTGATGGCCGAGGCCGCCGACCTGGGCCGTCACCGCGGCATGTTCGCCGACTGGACCGTGCGCCATCCCGATAACGAGAACGGCGAGCTGCTGCAGCACTGCGGCCCCTGGCCCTGCAGCTGCGCGGCCGTCAAGCCCAAGCTCACCTATCCGCTGGCTTTCGATCACCCCGGCGCGCTGACGGCCGAGGCCAAGCACGGCGACCTCACCCTTGCCCGCTTTGATGGCGACAACGGCGAGTATTCGCTGCTGCTGGGCAATGCCCGCGGCATCGACGGGCCGGCCGGCATGGGCACCTACCTGTGGGTTGAGGTCGAAAACCTCAAGCGCCTCGAGGCCAAGATCGTCGAGGGCCCCTACATCCACCACTGCGTCGCCATTCACGCCAACGTGGTGCCGGTGCTCTACGAGGCGTGCAAGTACATTGGCATCCAGCCCGACTTGTACGACCCGATTGAAGAAGACGTCAAAGCCTACCTGCGAGGAGAGTAGAAATGGCAACTATCGAAGAGCTTGAGTCCCTGCGTTGGGATCTTCGCCGCGATTGCGTCGATATCATCATGGCTGGCGCCGGCGGCCACATCGGCGGCGACATGTCGGTGATCGACGCCCTCATGACCCTCTATGCCAACCACCTCAACATTTCGCCCGAGACCGTCGACGACCCCAACCGCGACCGCTTTGTGCTCTCTAAGGGCCACGCCATGGAGGCCTACTACGCGGTGCTGTGCCACGAGGGCTATCTGGACCTCGACGACGTCAAGGCCCGCTTCTCCAAGTTCGGCAGCCCCTACATCGGCCACCCCAACAACAAGCTCAAGGGCATCGAGATGAACTCCGGTTCGCTGGGTCACGGTCTGCCCGTGGCCGTGGGCATGGCGCTTGCCGGCAAGATGGACGGCCGCGACTACCGCGTCTACACCATCATGGGCGACGGCGAGCTTGCCGAGGGCTCGGTCTGGGAAGGCGCCATGAGCGGTGGCAACTACCAGCTCGATAACCTGTGCGCGCTCGTGGACCGCAACCGCCTGCAGATCAGCGGCAGCACCGAGGACGTCATGAAGCAGGATTCGCAGGAGGAGCGCTGGGCTGCCTTCGGCTGGAACGTGCTCTCCATTCCGGGCAACGACATCCAGGCCATTGACGCCGCGCTGACGTTGGCCGCCGAGACCAAGGGCAAGCCCACGGTCATCATCCTCAACACGGTGAAGGGCTATGGCTCGCCGGTTATGGAGGACAAGGCCGCCTGGCATCATCACTTGCCCAACGACGAGGAATATGCCCAGATCATCGCCGATTTCGCTGCCCACAAGGAGGCTATCAATGGCTAACAAGATCGCCAACCGCAAGGTTATCTGCGACACGCTGCTCGAGGCCGCCGAGACCGATAAGGACATCGTCGTCCTGTGCTCCGACTCCCGCGGCTCCGCATCGCTCACGCCGTTCTTCGATCAGTATCCCCAGCAGTCCATTGAGGTCGGCATCGCCGAGCAGGACCTGGTGAGCATCGCCGCCGGCATGGCTTCGTGCGGCAAGAAGGCCTGGGCCGCCTCGCCGGCGTCCTTTGTGACCACGCGCTCGTATGAGCAGTGCAAGGTCGATGTCTCGTACTCCAACACCAACGTCAAGCTCATCGGCATCTCGGGCGGCGTCTCCTACGGCGCCTTGGGCATGAGCCATCACTCCGCACAGGACATCGCTGCCATGAGTGCGATTCCCAACATGCGCGTATATCTGCCGAGCGATCGCTTCCAGACCGCCGAGCTCGTGCGCGCCCTGGTTGCCGACAACAAGCCGGCCTACATCCGCGTGGGCCGCAACCCGGTCGAGGACGTGTATACCGAGGACGAGTGCCCGTTCCAGATGGACCGCGCCACCTGGGTACGTCGTGGCACCGATGTGACGATTGTCGCCACCGGCGAGATGGTCCGCCATGCCGTGGACGCCGCCGACCTGCTGGCTGAGCAGGGTATCTCCGCTACCGTGCTCGACATGTACTGCGTCAAGCCGCTCGACGCCGAGGCCGTGATTGAGGCCGCCGGTGCCACGCGCGCCGTCGTGACCGTCGAGGAGCACAGCCCCTTTGGCGGCCTGGGCTCCATGGTCGCGCAGGTCGTGGGCGAGCATTGCCCGCGTCCGGTTAAGTGCCTGAGCCTGCCCGACGCGCCGGTCATCACCGGCACGAGCCCCGAGGTCTTTGCGCACTACGGCCTGACGGGCGAGGGAATCGCCAAGACGGTCGCTGAGTTCCTGCCCGCAGAGTAATTGGTGCATCGGGGACAGGTCACTTTGCATCAACTTGGTGCAAAGGGGGCAGGTTTGCACCAATCCTTTTAGGTTGAATTCTGAGCAGGCCGGCTGCGCTCTCATGAGCCGGTCGGCCACTCGCTCCTTGTCCGTCGGGCTTTAGTTTTTAATCGACGGGGGAGACAGGAGAGTACATGAGCAAATACATCATCGGAATCGATCAGTCCACGCAGGGCACGAAGGCGCTGCTGGTGGACGAGGACGGCCACCTGATTCATCGTGCCGACCGCTCGCATCGCCAGATTGTCAACGACGCCGGCTGGGTGAGCCATGATCCGGCCGAGATTGCCGCCAACGTGCTGGCCGTGGCGCGTGCCGTGGTGGAGGAGACCGGGGTCGATCCGGCCGATATCGCCGGCATTGGCATCTCCAACCAGCGCGAGACCACCGTTGCCTGGAACCGCACGACGGGCGAGCCGCTATGCGATGCCGTGGTGTGGCAGTGTGCCCGCGCCCGCGAGCTGTGCGACGAGCTTGCCGCGCGCGAAGGCGTGGCCGAGCTGGTGCGTGACACGACGGGCCTGGTGCTTTCGCCCTACTATCCGGCGGGCAAGATGGCTTGGATCCTCGCGAACGTTCCGGCGGCTGCCAAGGCCGCGGCGGCGGGCGAGCTGTGCCTGGGCACCATCGATGCCTGGGTGGTCTGGACGCTCACGGGCGGTGCGGAGTTTCGCTGCGACTGGTCCAATGCCAGCCGCACGCAGCTCTTCGACCTGCGCCGTGGCTGTTGGAGCGAGCCGGTGTGCGAGGCCTTTGGCATTGACCCGGCCTGCCTGCCGCAGGTGACCGATTCCGACGGTCTCTTTGGCACGACGGACCTGGGCGGCTTTTTGCCGGCGCCCGTGCCCATTCACGGCGTGCTCGGCGACAGCCACGCGGCCTTGTTTGCCCAGGGCTGCCATAGCCGCGGCATGGCCAAAGCGACCTATGGCACCGGCAGCTCGGTCATGATGAATGTCGGCAACGAGTTTGTCGCCAGCTCGCACGGGCTTTCGAGCTCGCTTGCGTGGCGTATGAACGGCGTGACCGAGTATGTGCTCGAGGGCAACGTGAGCTACGCCGGCGCCGTCAAGACCTGGCTGCGCGACGATCTGGAGCTCATCAACAATCCCGAGGAGGTCACCGACCTGTGCTATGCCGCCAATCCGGCGAGCCGCGTCTACTTTGTGCCGGCGTTTACCGGCCTGGGCGCGCCGCACTGGGCAAGTGATGCCGAGGGCTGCGTCTTTGGCATGACGCGCACCACGGGTCGCGCGGAGTTCGTAAAGGCCGCCGATGATTCGATCGCCTATCAGATCTTCGACGTCATTGATGCGATGGTCGAGGATTCGGGCGCCGCACTGGCCGAGCTTCGTGTTGACGGCGGCCCCACGCGTGACGCGTACCTGATGCAGTTTGAGAGCGACTTGGTCGGCTCGTCCATCCGCATTGCGAGCAATGACGAGATGAGCGGTCTGGGCGCGGCTTGGGCCTGCGGCATTGCGCTGGGCATGTACGCGCGCGATGTCGTCGACGTCTATGGCGCCCGCGGCATCGTGGAGCCTGCCATGCCCGCAGACGAGCGAGCCAAAAAGATCGCCGGCTGGCGGCATGCCGTCGATGCGACCATCGCGTACACGGCCTAGAATGATTCTTCTGGGACGGGGATTAAAAACTCATTGATCCCCGTCCCAGGCAGCTCATTTGGGACGGGGCTTTTTTGACTGGTATGATTGGTGCGACCATTCGAACCAGCTAAAAGAGCCCCGTCCCAAATTGACTACCGAGAGGAACTGCCATGGAGCGCATCGCAAGTTTTTCCGTTGACCATCTGCTGCTTGAGCCCGGCGTGTATGTGAGCCGCATCGACCGCGATCCGGCGACCGGCGCTGCCGTCACTACCTTTGATCTGCGCCTGACCACGCCCAACAAGGAGCCGGTCATGAACACGGCCGAATGCCACACCATCGAGCATCTGGGTGCCACGTTCCTCCGCAATCATGCCGAGTGGTCGAGCCGTATCGTCTACTTTGGGCCCATGGGCTGCCGCACGGGCTTTTACCTCGTCGTTTTTGGTGAGCTGACGAGCGAGGAAATCTTGCCGCTCGTGCGTGAGCTGTTCGAGTTTGTTGCTGGCTTTGAGGGCGATATCCCCGGCGCTGCTCCCGAGGAGTGCGGCAACTACCTGGACCAGAACCTCCCCATGGCCAACTGGCTTGCGCGCCGTTATCTCGACCGCGACCTGGCCGATATCGACGAGAAGCACCTGCACTATCAGCAGGCGTAAGGGCTTTATCGCCCAAAACGCGCGCATTGGGCGCCTTCGCTTATGCGGGGCGCCTTTTTGTTGAGTGGTCGGGACGAGCGTTCAAAATCGCTCATGTTTGTTCTAGAATGTTCGTATAGTCACATTTACGAACAGGAGCGAACATGCATATCTACTCTGTTAACGATCCCGAGTTCAAATCCTATGGCAACGTTTGGGATGACGTTCCGTCCGAGCTCACGTCGCCCGTGTTCGAGGCGCTCTCTGCCACGCCCATTCCTGAGGGCAGCAAGTACGTAGCGAGTGCGCCGGAGCTCGAGGGCGTCAAGGATGCCGATAAACTGGGCTTTCTCATGTTTGGCGGTCGTCCCTTCCAGCTGGGCTGGTGCAACGGCCACAACACGCAGCTCAACTGCCTGGAGTATCACCGCGCCAGCGAGTTTAACCTGGGCGCCCGCGATTTTATCCTGCTCGTGGCGCATCGCTGGGAGATCGAGGACGGCAAGCTCGACACCGCTCAGGTCAAGGCGTTCCGCGTGCCGGCGGGTACGGTCGTCGAAGTCTTTAACACCACGCTCCACTACACGCCCTGCATGGTCGACGACGGCGGCTTCCAGGTGATGGTGGCGCTGCCGGCGGGCACCAACGGCCCGCGCCCCGAGGCTGCAGCCGACATGCCTGCCGCCGGTGACAGCTACTGCTGCTGGAAGGCCGACAAGTGGGTCCTCTGCCATGCTGACAGCCCCAAGGCAGCCGAGGGCGGCTACGTAGGCCTCATCGGCAAGAACCTCGACATCACCTGCGACTAGAGTCTTCTGTCTCGATCTGTAACATCTAGCGGGCTAAATCGTTACTACCTGTTACAGATTGAGACATATCGTAGAAGGCCGCCCGAAAATCTCGATCTGTAACACCAAACCCGATTTTGACGGCCTAGCTGTTACAGATCAAGACAAACCGCCCCAAATCACCACAAAGGTGCCTGTCCCCTTTGTGGTGGTTGGCTAGAGCTGGCTGCGCAGGTAGTCAGCCATATATGGTACGGCGAAGCGCACGTAACCGCGGCGCGCCTGTTCGATAACGCCGGCGTTGATGAGGCGCCGGCGATACTTTTGCGCGTAGTCGGGTGTGACCGACATGCGTTTCGCTACATCGGAAATGCGCGAAACGGCGTCTTCGTCATCAGTCATTGCGTCGAGAAACGCGACGTCTTGGTCCGATAGCGCGGCGAGCGTCGTTTCACAAACATCATTTTCGAAATCGACTTTCGATGCTTCGATAGCTCCGTCGACATGCGCTTGCGCTATGCGTTCTCCGGCCTTGCAACGATTGGCGATGTTATAGCCAATAAGTTGCAGCATATAGGGCGAACCTTGGGTCGCGTGAGCGGCGCGGAGGCGAAGGTCGCTTGGAATATCAAGGTCGAGCTCTTCGAAAGCCCGCTGATAATATGCATCGACATCTCCGACTGAAAGCGGTTCGAGCGTGACTTTGCGTGCGCGGTTGAGAAATGTCAGTACGCGGTCGTTGAGTGTCGCGGAGACTGCTCCCGGGAGGCCCGCCATGACGAGCGCGACGTTGAGTCGTTCGCCGACCAGCTCTTGATAGGCGGTGACGAGCTGCCTAATCTCGGGTGAATTTGCCTGGAGCTCATCGATGAGGATGAGGATGCCGTGGCCCTGCTCGGTCAGTTTGCGCGCAAGCTGCGTGAGTTTAAACTGAAAGCTCTTGGTCTCCTGCACGTCTCGTGTGAACTCGAGGCCTGCCGAGAAACCGAAAACACTTAGGCTGCCGCCCGTGAGTTTGGGAAGGTAGCGCGTATTGACGTAAGGCTCGCCTGCTTCTTGGATTTTCTCAACAATGCGCTCGAGCATATCCTCGGAGGCTACGGTAGGCGTGGCGACAACATAGCCGAGCTTGCGTGCGCGGTCGGCAAGTTCCCACAGAAGAACCGTCTTGCCGCTGCCTCGCTGTCCAAGCATGAGCATGGCTCGGTCGCGATTGCCCGGCTCCTGCTCAAGGCCGGATATGAATGTCGAAATCACGTTCCCGCGCCCCACCAGATAGGACGGGCGATTTCCAAATGAGGGGGAGAAGATGGTTTCAGTCATAAGTCTCCTTTCCTTTTTTTCCTATTTTTTCCTTTTTTTCCTATTCAGTCAAATAGTCCGCAGGTCGAGGACGGTTGCATAGGCCTCATCGGCAAAAACCTCTACATCACCTGCGACTGGCCTCATTAACTTGCGGTGGAATAGTTCCTGTTTAGGCGCCGCGGACCGGAAAACAGGAACTATTTCACCGCAACTGCCCAAACCACCACAAAGGTGCCCCTTTGTGGCGGTTTGGGCGGGCGGGTATCAAAAAGTGTCAGACGGGGGCGGCTGCCGGGCCGCCGTGTGCGAAAAGAAGTGTCGACCTGCGCCGTTGCCGTTGAGCGACGCGCTGTTTGCAAGGATACTGAAACCACGACAAACAACGTGTGAAAGGATCGATGCATGGCTTTCCGTAATGACTTCCTGTGGGGCGGCGCGACGGCTGCCAACCAGTGCGAGGGCGCTTACGACGTGGATGGCCGCGGCCTGGCCAACGTGGACGTGGCCCCGCACGGCCCGGAGCGTTACGCGGTGGTCTCCGGCCAGCGCAAGATGCTCGACTTCGAGGACGGCTATTACTATCCCGCGCAGACCGGCATCGATTTCTACCACCACTACAAGGAGGACATCGCCCTCTTTGCCGAGATGGGCTTTAAGACCTTCCGCATGAGCCTGGCGTGGACCCGCATTTTCCCCAACGGTGACGAGACCGAGCCCAACGAGGCCGGCCTGGCCTTCTACGAGGACGTTTTCCGCGAGTGTCAGGCGCACGGCATCGAGCCGCTCGTGACCATCACGCACTTCGACTGCCCGATCCACCTTATCAAGGAGTACGGCGGCTGGCGCAACCGCAAGCTCATCGACTTCTACAAGAACCTCGCGACCACGATCTTCACCCGCTACAAGGGCCTGGTGAAGTACTGGCTTACCTTCAACGAGATCAATATGATCTTGCACCTGCCGTTTATGGGTGCCGGTCTGGTCTTTGAGGAGGGCGAGAACAAGGAGGCCGTCGAGTACCTGGCCGCCCACAACGAGCTCGTCGCCAGCGCCTGGGCAACCAAGATCGCTCACGAGATCGACCCTGAGGTCAAGATCGGTTGCATGCTTGCCGCAGGTAGCTACTACCCCTACAGCTGCCGTCCGGGCGATGTGCGCCAGGCGCAGATTGACAACCAGAGCAACTATTTCTTCGTCGACGTTCAGAGCCGCGGTTACTACCCGGCCTATGCCGTCAAGAAGCTCGAGCGTCTGGGCATCGATGTGGGCATGACGGACGAGGACCGCGAGATTCTGGCCGCCAACACCGTCGACTTCATCAGCTTTAGCTATTACAGCACCCGTTGCTCCGCCGGTGCCGATAACCCCGATGTCGAGCGCACCCAGGGCAACGCCTTCGCCGGCGCCAAGAACCCCTACCTGCAGGAGAGCCAGTGGGGCTGGGCCATCGATCCGCTAGGCTTCCGCATTACCCTCAACGACCTGTACGACCGCTATCAGAAGCCGCTGTTTGTGGTCGAGAACGGTCTGGGCGCCAAGGATGTTGTCGAGGAGGATGGCTCCATCAACGACGACTACCGTATCGACTACCTGCGCCAGCACATCGCCGCGATGCGCGATGCGGTGACCGAGGACGGCGTTGACCTGCTGGGCTACACCACCTGGGGCCCGATCGACCTGGTGTCTGCCGGCACGGGCGAGATGTCCAAGCGCTATGGCTTTATCTACGTGGACCGCGACGACGCAGGCAACGGCACCCTCAAGCGTTCCAAAAAGAAGAGCTTCGACTGGTACAAGAAGGTTATCGCCACCAACGGCGAAGATTTGGCCTAGGCGTTCTCAACAGCAATAGCATCCTAACCAAGGCGCCCGGCGAGCAGCCTATGCCCGTCGGGTGCCTTGTTAAAAGAAGTAAAAACTTGCAATTGCACTACGGCGCGAGCACATCCAGCGGAACAACTTGGACGCCGCGGTCAGTGACATAGGCTTGTGAACCAAATCCAATGATTACGACTTTCGAAACTGGCGGGTTGTTTCCGGCGGCAACCATACGCTTCTCGACAGCAATAAGGCTGTCAGACGCCTCTTCGATTTGGGCGGAGCTGAGCTTGATTTCGACCGGGATCCACGTTCCACCGGGAGCCGCAATGACTGCATCGACTTCTAGATCGCGAGAATCGTGATAGTGATAGAGGCCCATTCCATTTGCCTGCGCATAAACCCACAAATCATGAAGGGCCAACGATTCAAAAAGCAGCCCAAGCGTCTTGAAATCTAGCAGCAATGTCGCCGGAGTCGCTCCGAGCGCAGCGGCCGCCAGTGACGGATCAGCGAGATGATGCTTCTTCGATTCTCTTAAGTGCACGGGAGATCTCATTGCGGGGTTCCATGCGGGAATATCGCGAACGAAACTAACCCGAGCGAGAAGGGATATATATGATGCCGCCGTTTGTCTCGATACTTCTCCACCAAGATCGGCTACGAGCGTCTTGAGTGTCGCCAAAGTGGATTCATTGCGCGCAAGCGATTCGATGACAGCTTTGACCTTTTCAGGGTCGCGGCGAGAGCCGTCGACACGAGACAAATCTTCTTCGGCGACTATGCCGATGTAACGTTTCGCCATCGCCGACGCAGCCAGCGCATCGCGACCGACCGCCGCGGGCCATCCGCCACGGACAACGTACTCGGCAATCGAGGCGGAATCCAGCGATCCGAAAGCGCCATTGAACTTTTCGCCAGAAATAATGCCCGACAGCTTAACCGCGCCGCTGGATTTCCCAAGCTCGAAAAGCGTCATGGTATCCATGCGCAATTTAGCGAACCTTCCAGCGCCACTGTGCATTGGACGTTCGTCGTCTCGCGGTGTCGCTGACCCCGTAAATATGAACTGACCAGGCTCGCCGCTGCGGTTGTCGCACTCAAACCGTGCCGCGTCCCAAAGTTTCGGAACCTCCTGCCACTCGTCAATCAGCCGCGGCACCTCGCCGGAAACGGCAAGAGCCGGGTCAGTCTCGGCACGCAAGCGATTCTCGAAGTTGCGGGACGGGTCCATGAGAAGGAGCCTGGACGCCGCACGGGTCTCGGCCGTGGTCGTCTTTCCGCACCATTTCGGTCCTTCGATGAGAACGGCGCCGAATATACCCAGCAGCTGGTCAAGCTCATTTTCGATAATTCTAGTGTAGTACTTCTTTGGCATAATTATCACCATTGTTTACCAGTACATTTAACCAAATATACAGTTACTATTTAACCAAATATCAATTCTTTGGTTAACCATATTTACGCATTTCAATTAACGAAACAGATTAAACATGTACTGTTTGAGTTGGCACTTGGGAAATCTCTCGCTGGGCAATCCGTTGCTACGGCTGAGGCCTCTTCGTCGAACCGACACCCCCGGCGAGCAACTTATGCCCGCCGGGCGCCTTGTTAAAAGAAGTGAAAGAAAGCAAAAGAAGTTAAAACTTGCAAAAGAAATTAAAGCGGGGGTGAGGGGCGTTTTTAGCTGTTTTGGGCCGCCGCGGCCAGCGGGGGCGGGTCGCGGCGGCCCAAACATCCTTGACGAGGGTGCCGGTGAAGTTACAGCAGCTCGCCGTGGCGGGCAATGTAGCGGCGCTTTGCCAGCTGGGTGAGCGCGATGTAGGCGGAGACGATGCCGATGAGCAGCGCGAAGAAGCTCGTCGGCAGCGGCATGAGGCCCAGTGCATCGGCGATGGGGCTTGCCGGCAGCCAGGTGACGAGCGCCAGGCCCAGTACGGTGAGAACGCACAGCGCCGGCGCGGCGTGGTCTCGCAGGCTCGGCAGGCGCGGGGAGCGCAGCATGTGGATCACGAGCGTCTGTGACCACATGGACTCGACAAACCAGCCGCTCTGGAAGAGCGCCGTAAAGGCCGTCATGCTTGTGACGTCGCCCGCGGCGGCAAGCTCGGACCAGCTTGCGCCCACGGCGGCGGGGCACACCACAAAGAAGAGCGCAGCAAAGGTTGCGATGTCAAACAGCGAGCTCACGGGGCCCAGCTCGAGCATAAAGCCCTTGATGGACGCAGCGTCCCAGGCGCGCGGGCAGGCGGTCCAGGCATCGTCGACGGTGTCCCATGGCAGCGCGATGCACACGATCTCGTAGACCAGCGACAGCAGCACCAGCTGCAGGGCGCTCATGGGCAAAAACGGCAAGAACAGGCTCGCGACGGTCACGGACAGCACGTTGCCAAAGTTGGAGCTCACTGTGGTCTTGAGGTACTTAAGCAAGTTGCCGTAGGTGCGGCGGCCTTCGATGATGCCGCGCTCGAGCACGCCCAGGTCCTTCTGAAGCAAGATGATATCGGCGGATTCCTTGGCAATGTCGACGGCCGAATCGACCGAGATGCCGCAATCGCTCGCACGCATGGCGGCGGCGTCGTTGATGCCGTCGCCCATAAAGCCCACGGTGTGGCCGAGCAACTCGCGCATGACGCGCACCAGGCGCGCCTTCTGCAGCGGCGAGAGCTTGGCGAAGAGGTGGGTGTTCTCGGCGCGCTCGGCAAGCTCGGCGTCGTCGAGCGCATCGATCTCGGAGCCCAGCAAGACGTTGCTTGCGTCGATGCCGATCTGCTCGCAGACGGTGGCGGCGACACGGTCATTGTCGCCGGTCAGGACCTTAACGGCGACGCCCTTGGCCTCGAGGGTGGCGACGGCGCCCGCGGCACTTGCTTTGGGCGGATCGAGGAAGGCCAAAAAGCCCATCAGCACCATGTCGCACTCGTCGGCGATGCCAAACTCGCCCACGCAGCGCGGATCGGTCTTCTGCGCCACAGCAATCACGCGCAGGCCCTCGGCGTTAAGCCCAGCGACCTGCTTGCGAATCTGGGCGAGCTTCTCGTCGGTGAGCGGCTGAGCGATGCCATCGACCTCGACAAAGGAGCAGATCTCGAGCATTTCCTCTGCAGCTCCCTTGGTGACCATCTGGGTTTTGCCTTGGACGTCGGCGACAACTACGCTCAGGCGACGGCGCGAGAAATCGAAGGGCACTTCGTCGACCTTGGTATAGCGGTCGCGCAGGCTCTGGCCCAGCATGGAATCGGGTGCTGCGGCCGAGGGCGTCACATCGGCGCGGTCGATGACGGCCAGGTCGATAAGGTTCTTGAGGCCGGTCTGGAAGAAGCTGTTCAAAAACGCATGGCGCAGCACGCGTGCGTCTTCGTTGCCGTCGGTGTTGAGGTAGCGCTCGAGCACGATGCGGTCTTCGGTGAGGGTGCCGGTCTTGTCGCAGCACAGGACGTCCATCGCGCCCAGGTTTTGGATTGCTGGCAGCTCCTTGACGATAACCTGGCGACGGGCGAGGTCCTTGGCGCCCTGCGACAGGCTCGTGGTCACGATGACGGGAAGCATCTGCGGCGTGATGCCCACGGCCACGCTCGTGGCGAACAACAGCGCATCGATGACGTTGCCCTTGGTGGCGGCGTTGATGGCAAAGACGGCCGGCGCCATAACGAGCATGAGGCGTACGAGCAACATGGAGACGCTCGAGACGCCGCGGTCAAACGCGCTCTTCTCGCCGCGCCCGTTGAGCATCTTGGCGATGCCGCCCAGGTAAGTGTCCGAGCCGGTGGCTACGACAAGTGCCATAGCGGTGCCGTTTTGCACGGAGGTGCCGGTAAAGACGATGTTTTTGCAGGCAGAGGGCGGCAGTGCGGAGTCGTCGGCGCCCTCGACGACGGTGATGGCAGCGGTCTTCTCGACAGCCTCACTCTCGCCGGTGAGTGCGGACTCGATCACAAACAGGTCGCGCGCGGTGATGATGCGGGCATCGGCCGGCACCATGTCGCCGGCAGAGAGGCGGATCACATCACCGGGGACGAGCTCGTCGAAGGGAATCTCGATGCGCTCGCCGCCGCGCAGGGCACAGCAGGTGTTGGAGACCAGGTCCTTGAGGGCCTCGGCCGCATTGCCGCTGCGGGCCTCCTGGATAAACTTCATGCCGCCCGATACCAGCAGCATGATGCCGATAACGATGACCGTGGAGGGGTCGCGCTGGGGCTCGGGCACGGCGAGCACGTCGATGTAGAGCGAGACCAGTGCGAGGGCGGCGAGGATGCCAGCGAAGGGATCGACGAACGCGTCGGCGATGCGGCGGGCGAGCGTCTTGGTCGGCGCTTCGATGGTGTTGGGGCCGACGGCGCTCAGGCGCTCGGCGGCGCGCTCGGCGGTGAGGCCGTTTGCCGTGGCGTCAAGCAGTACGAGAGTGTCCTCAGCACAATGGGTGGCGGCGAATATGGTGTTCTTGGGCAGGCCGGCGTGGGCGGCAGGGCGCGCCGTGCGGCGGCGCTTGGAGATAGCTTCGAGTACCGTAGCGGTTTTGAGCATCAGCATAGGGTCCTCCTTGTTGAAGGGAGTTAGCGTACGTGTCGTATTTGCTTCAAAAAACCTAGATGTCGCTCACGTCAAGCTCGCGAACCGCCACAAAGGGGACAGGCACCTTTGTGGCGGTTTTGACGATCGGTTCGTGACGCTTATGCGAATACGGAATCCTCGCGGCGTGCCGAGGGCGACATGCAGGTTTTTCGACTATGACTGCCTTCCATGGCACACCTCCTTATGGACGGGCGCAGCGCGCTTTGGGTATCTCGTACCCGTTTTAATCCGCTCGTATTCTTGATGAGGGGGTTTGTCGTGTCAACCCCTTTGTTTGGAAAACCATTGCCCCTGACAAAGCCTTTACAGAATGCCGAGGCCCCAAAGCGCGCCCGCAACGCGCCCTGCCTGCGCTAAACTGGAAGGCACGTACGCGATTACGAGAGGAGCCCGCATGGAGGCTTACAAGCAAGAGTTCATCAAGTTCATGGTCGAGTCCGACGTTCTTAAGTTCGGTAGCTTTACGCTCAAGAGTGGCCGTCAGTCCCCGTTCTTTATGAACGCTGGCGCTTACGTGACGGGCTATCAGCTCAAGAAGCTGGGCGAGTATTACGCCCAGGCCATCCACGATAACTTTGGCGACGACTTCGATGTGCTGTTTGGACCGGCCTACAAGGGTATTCCGCTGGCCGTCGTGACCGCAATTGCCTACCACGAGCTGTACGGCAAGGAGGTCAAGTACTGCTGCGACCGCAAGGAGGCCAAGGACCACGGCGCCGATAAGGGCAACCTGCTGGGCTATGAGCCCCAGGACGGCGACCGCGTGGTCATGGTCGAGGACGTCACCACCAGCGGTAAGTCCATCGACGAGACCTATCCCAAGGTTAAGGCTGCTGCCGATGTCGAGATCAAGGGCCTCATCGTGTCCCTCAACCGCATGGAGGTCGGCAAGGGTGGCGTGACCACCGCGCAGAAGGAGATCGAGGCCAAGTACGGTTTCCCCGTCGCGAGCATCGTTTCCATGGCCGAGGTCGTCGAGACTCTCTACAACCACGAGATCGACGGCAAGGTCGTCATCGATGACGAACTCAAGACCGCCATCGACGCCTACTACGAGCAGTACGGCGTCCGTTAGTTACGCGGTTTTACCAAACCGCGTAACGGCTCGACGCTGCGCGCCGCCCAGGGCGACAATTTGTCATTCAA